>NZ_CP029540.1:0-54370 GCF_004328945.1 Aquitalea sp. USM4
AATCCCGTAAATAAAGGCTTTAAGCATATTATGCGACAAATTTGCGACACTACTACTAAGCAACACACACCTTATATATATGCAGCACCCATCCCTGAGCGACCACGCTGATGGATGTATGTTGACCACGCCCGCGCCTTGCGGGCTTTTTTATTGGAGATAGCATGGAGCACACACCGACACCGTGGATTGTTGGGGATGATGAAGATTCAGATTATTACCTTGTCGGCCCGCATGATGGAGATGGGGTTGTATATCAATCAGTGACAAAGCTACACAGCGAAGCCAACGCCCGCCGCATAGTGGCCTGCGTGAATGCCCTTGCGTCATTCACCACTGAGCAGATCGAGCAAGGGATTGATCTTGTTGAGCTGGTGAAGCAGCGCGACAAGCTTGCCGACGACTACCGTGCCCAGAGCCTGGCACTGCAAGCAGCCAAGTCCATGCAGGCCGGTGAGACTGAGCGGGCGGATAAGGCGGAGGCGCAGCGCGACCGGCTGACAGAGGCGCTTGACCTTGCGCTGACAGTCTTGCGTAGCGTACCTGATGAATATGCCATGCCAGACCATCCGGTATGGGGGAAATGTCGCGCCGCCCTTGCGGCAGCGAAGGGGGAATGATGCTCCGCACCGAACTGAGCGCCATGCTGGAACGCCAGCGACGGGAATGTGGGCTTGGTCCAACCAGCCTATTCCTCCATGAGCATGTCTACTCCAAGCACAAGGACGAGATTGATGCATGGCTGACAGAAAACGGATGCAAGCTGAACGTGGTCAGCAGTGCTGGCCGGCAGGGCAAGAAAGTGGCCCAGTGGAAACGTGAAAGGAAGGGGCGATGAACGACATCATCAAACAAGTGCAGGAAGCGTGCGCTGATGTGTGTGATCACATGCAGAGCGATGATGGAGCAATGGCCGCTATGTCCATCCGCGCCCTTGACTTGTCACATCTGACTGGCCCGCGCTGCGCGTGTGGCGATAGCTTCACCGAGGATGCCATGTGCGCCAACTGCTTGGCTGCGAAAGACTCAGCATCACCGCCGACCGGCTGGCAGGACATCAGCACCGCGCCGAAGGATGGGACGGATGTGCTGTTGTCCATGCCTTATGGCATGCCTCCGAGGGTGGCAGGCTATTTCAAAGATGGCTGGTACTCATTTGACCGACCGGATGATGAGATAAAAGACCCGAGCCACTGGATGCCACTCCCCATCCCACCCAAGCCCTCCAAGTGAGGGCTTTTTCAATGGAGCCGACCATGTACAGCGAGATCGACTACCAAGGCAAGCCGCTGATCGAGTATGACAAGCAAACCATCGTCGCGCTCTTTCAGCAGTACGTGGTCACGTCACGCAAGCAGATGGACGATCAGATGGCGCGTGACCGGCGACAGATGCTGGCTGCGTACAAGTCTCGCAACGAACCATGCAAGGAGACCTTCATGTCCTTCGTAATCGGTGCGCTCGTCGGCGCATCCATCGCCACCATCGCCCTGTGTCTGGTGCGGATATGACAGACGACGACTGGAAGCGTGCCAGGGTTGGCACGCCGCTGAACCCTGACCCGGAGCCGCTTGATTGCGGCTCTTTTACTTTGTAGGAGATGAGATGAGTAACGAACGTGACATTGCGCTGGTGCAGGCCGGGATTGATGCTGCAGTAGATTATTTTGGACGAAGCATCGGCTGCGCACTCGATGCCGCCGCCATCGCTGCGACCATGCCTGACGGGCAAACCCGCAGCGAATGGGGCAACGTAGCACCGGACAGTGACGGCAAGTACCAAGTCAAGCAGCCTGTCAACGTGATCAAGCAGGCTGCCGAAAAACACGGCGTGCCGTATCCGGCGCTGGTTGATGCACTGCGTGAGGTGAACAGCATCATGCATCCGCATGGCCCATGGCATACGACGGATGCCGTTTCACCATTCGGCAGGGTTCATACACAGCCGGAAGCCGCCCAGCCTGCCGGTGAGGCGGTGGCGCATCCCTGCTGGTCATGCAAGAAGCCGGTGACGCTGGATCAGCGTGCTGGGGCTGATGGTAATTGCCCGCATTGCGGCTGCGAGCTGGATTTGGAAGACTGGCCGCAAGCGCGTGCCACCCAGCCTGCCGGTGAGGCGGTGGCGTTGGAGTCTCTGCCCACAGACGAAATGGTAATTCGCGGCGCAGAAGAACTGCATGACGCTATTCGCGCTGAGGGGATTGATATCGATTTTGACAAAGACTTGAAGGGAACTGAAATACAGCAGCGAATTGCTGAATCAGTTTTCTTGGCCATGCTTGATTCAGCACCGACAGTGACCGCCCCGCCCGCGCAGGTGCCGGATGGGTGGAAAATTACCTACCTTGCCCCGTCTAAAGAAATGATAGAAGAAGGTGCGCAGCGACTTGTTAGCTGGAGTGACAACTGCAAGTGGCCAGACTCATGGAGCGCCATGCAAGTGGCGGCGGCGCGCAACGACGCAGAGCATGTTTGGCGAAGTATGTGGCTCGCCGCCCCGCAGCAGAAGGGAGGGGAGTGATGCCCTTTAAATGCCCGCATTGCGGTACTCCGTTCAACCATCGTAGCCCGCTTTGCTTACCGAAGTGCCCAATTTGCAAGACAGTTTTCCTAGGATGATGGCCATGACTGACCAAACCAAAGCCGCCCTTGTAGCCTTCAAGGAGCACGTCCTCTCCGTCATCGCCTCCACCGAAGCCAAGCGCCACAGCAGCGCCGTGGCCGCCATCGACATTGACCGCTTCCTTGCCGCCCACCGAACTGAGCTGGCTATCAAGGACGGGACGTGGATGGGCAAGAAAGAAGGTGAGACGACAAGGCTGTATCGATACACAGGGATTCTTGGCGACTGGAGTCCACGCCCATGGTCATTGGCAGAAGTCATGAGAAGGAAAGAGCAATGGTAAACGGCATCATCAACGGCAAGCCCGGCATCATCGGCCCCTACTCTTGCCACAATCAGCCCAGACAGCGTGACGGGCTGGATGTCCCGGACGGATGGACTGATGACGGCCGGCGCAAGATGAGGCGCATACCGAGCGTCAACACGCTGGAGTGTCACTTCGACAAGATGGCCGAGGACGTGCGCTGCGCCGGGTGCAAGTGGGGTGAGCCATGATCCAGGTATCACACGTCACCGGAGCCGCCCGGTTCCAGTTCGCCCCGGCCTGCCATCGCAAAGGTGCATATTCCACCATCAAACGCGCCAAGCAGGCGGCCAGCGAGTGCCAGAAGAAAGGCAGCGGCCCGCTGTTCGTCTACAAGTGTCCATACTGCCGCGATTACCACCTTACGCATCAAAACTACGGCGTAGCGCAGTAAAACTGCATAAAACTGTGTCAAAACGCTTACTTACACACCATTCTACGAATTTTTCCTTCAAAACTCCCTTTCTCTATGCCATGCTGACCGTGTCACCGCCCTGACACTGGATCAAGCATGCGCCTCTATCTGACCCAACGCCGCTATTACGCCATAGCGGTGCAGCCCGACTTGTTCGGCTCTCCCGTAATCGTTCGTTACTGGGGGAGCCGCCTCTCTCGATTCGGGCAAGTCATCACAGAACCCTATTCCCCTGATCGTTTGAATGAGCTGGACAAGGAGCGCAAAGCCCACGGCTACGTGCTGTCCTAGATAGCGTCATTACGTGCTATTCTTGATTTTGTACAAATTCAGAATGGCACGATCATGACCCCTGTTCGCCTCTCATCCAACTCCGCGATCCGCATCCCGCTGACCGCCGACCCGGTGCGCGCCGGATTTCCGTCGCCGGCTGCCGACTACATGCAGGAGCAGATCGACCTTAACTCGCTGCTGACTGACGACCCGAACACCACGTTCTTAATGCGCGCAGGAAATGATGCAATCCGTGACATCGTGAAAGATGACTTTATCGTGATCGACAAGGCGCGGACGCCAAGCCATGGCAGCCTGATCGTTGCCGAGTGGGATGGCAGTTTCGTATTGCGCCGACTGCACAACCGTATGGGCGTGACGCTGCTGCTTGCCGACAATCCTGGCTATCCAACCATCGAAGTGCCGGAGGACGGATTGCTCGTGTGGGGCGTCGTCGCTGGCGTGGTGCGGAAGCTGTAAACAAAAAAAGGCCCCGCAGCCACGGCGTTAACCATGACTGCGGGGTATTCTTAAAAGCCAAGCGCGGTTGACAGTACCGAAGATGTGACTTGCGATGCTATTCCAGCATGGCCGTCTTTTGATGGGTGCGTACCGTCCACAGTGTATTTGTAGGCAGTTGCTCCATCTACCGGCCAGTTGCCATCGACCGTTGCCGTGCCGTCCAAATTGCCACAATAGGCACTCAAATCGATGTAAGCAGCATTGTTGTACGACAGTGAGCGAACGGCAGGCATTACCGTTGCATACATCGTGCCTGCACTGTAGTTCCATGGCGATGCCTGAACTTGCAGGGATCGCGGCGACGTGGTCCAGTTGTTCGACGTGCCGACCGTTGTGGTCGGTGGAAATGTCGTCTGAACCACGCGCTTCACACCGCGCAGTGCAGCAGCATAGTTCGCGTTCATGGTCGGCAAGTAAGTTCCAGCATTTGAGCTGTCGTTATGCCCCATCGCGTTAATCATGCCGTCGCACCAGCCAGCAATCCAGCGACGGAACTGGTCGTCGCCGTTTTGCACGCCGGGCTGCGCCTTCATGCTCGGTACAGCTACGTTGAAGGACGGATACCCTGCTGCATTCAGAGCGCGACGCCCCCAGCCCAATCCTCCCCACTGGTCACCCAGCAGCACGTTGCCAGACGGGCCGTCCGTGCTGCGGTCGCCTACGCCAAAGGTGATGGAATCACCATGCAGAAGGACGCATTTCCCACCGGCCGGGTCAGTGCCGATCACTGCGCAGAACGAGCCGTATCCAGTGCCTTCAGTGCCGGTATTGGTCTTGGACGACCAGTCCGACTTGGCAGCAAAATCAAGCTGCGTCGCGCTGGAGCAGTTGAAATCACCGAACGCTGCCGTGGTGGTCAACATCTGGAAGGTGTTTTGAGCCTTGTTCTGTTTTAACAGCACGGTACCAGTTACTGCACCGGTCGTAATAGCCGAGCTGGTAACCGTCATGGTGTTGGCCACGCGGTCTATTGCGCTCACAGTCATAACGCCGTTGATGCTGGTATTACCAGTCGCACCGCTGATATTGACAAGACCGCCGACGTAATAAGCGGAGTCGGCAGCTGACGGCAGCTGCAACAGAGCAGATCCTGCCGCAGAAATTGTCACGCTTGTTACGGTTACTTGCGGCGCGCCACGCTCTTCGCTTTGCACGTAGTAAGCAGTATTTGCCGCGACAGCAGGCCCGGCATCACTAATAACGATGTAGCAATCTGGAACGGTGATCTGGCTGTTTGCCACCGTTGCGCCATTCATAGTGCTGCTGACAACAGCACCGCCATCGGCAACGAATTGGGCGTAGGTTCGCGCTCGCATAACTGGACTTGCCCCGGTGTTGTCCAGTTTGTAGATAAACTGGTCAATCCCTTGCTGGGTGCCGAGAGATGCTTGATTAGCGACGGAATTCCACGTTGCGCCGTATGGTGTCCCTCCGACATTCGCGCTTGTGCTGGTCGGGCCAATCACAAGGCCGCCGCGCACAACAACGCTTGCGCCAGTGCCGCAGTCCATCCAACCATTATTTACCGTACTGTTGATGGTGCACCAAGTAAGCAAATTTGCATATACCAATCTCAGGCCGGAAAGCGCCCTTGCTGACGCTTCTCGCCAACGGTTGTACACGTAATTGTTGGTCGTGTACGTTGTCCCCATCGAGGTGGCAGAAATAGTTGCCTGCGGGATAGTCGCCCGCATGGTCGCGGATACAAGCACATTGCTGGAAATGACGGTTACTGCGCCAGATTGGGAAATGGGCTGGACAGTAGCTGATGCGCTGACAATCGCGCCCACATCACTGATGGTCAGTGTGTAAGTACTGGACGTGGCTCCAGAAATTGCAGACCACGTGTTTCCGCCGTCAAAAGAGCGCGACCATTGCCAGGAAACAAGTGCGTAATTGGATGGATTGGCAATGCTTGCCGTCAGCGTTGATCCGATAGTGCCGCCGCCAGTCACAACGACTGCGGCAGATTTGCTGGCCATGAATTGGAGTGCTGGAGTACCCATTTACGCCTCCATCCACACGGCAGCGGTAGCAGTTACATCGCCAGAAACTGCTGTCGGCTTGGCCACCCAGTGCGTACCCTTGCAGGAAGCAGCGCTGAACGAATCCGAGGCCGAGCCAATGCCCGAGGTAGACGCGGACAAAGTGCCGACTGTGGTCCACGGCCCTTGCGGCGTCGGCCCTTTATAGACGGTGACGGTCACAGAGCCAGCGGCGGCCGGGGTATTCAGTTGCAGCGAGAAATTCGGGTCTTGCGCGCCGACAACGACGGGCAGAAATGCGGCGCTCACGCCATTTGCAGCGTTACCATTGAACAGCGTGGCCTGACGGATATGGATGTCCATGAACACTCCAGAAATGCAAAAACCCGCCGAAGCGGGTTTGTTTTATTGGGAATTTGTTACCAGTGGCTGCCGCCGAAAGCGCGCACCCCGGCCCACATGAGCCAGCGCCGCCAGGGCGGAACCTGAGTCACGGCAGATGCCTCACGCAGCACGGCGTCGGCCACGTTGCGCGGAACAATATGGGTCGAGTACAGGTAGTCGTGCACCACGGCAGCCTCGCGGCTGGTATCGCCGGTTAGCAGGAAAACGATGGGTAGGCGCGGGACGCTGGCCAGATCAGTCTGGAAGCCGACCGGGACAGTGAATGTCTGCCCGGCAACGTCCGACTGGTAGATGAAAGGCGCAGCTACAATCCACTGGCCATCGTCAATGTTTGTCGCGTCCTCAAGCAGCAGCTTGGAGAGAAAAGCACTCATTTGGCCGCGCTCGCTTCCGCGGCGTCCTCGGCAAGCTGCTGGGCAATCACGGCTTTTGCGAGGTTCACGCCCAGCGAGATTTGCAGCTTGGTCTGGCCCGGCAGCGTCGAGGCCTGCACAACATCCAGTAGCACCGGCACAGCCACGGCGGCCACGGATTGCAGATCAGGTTTGGCCGGTACAGAAGCGGCGCATACCTTGGCGACGATGGGCTTTGCCTCGTCCAGCTTGGCCTTGTCCGCGTCGGACAGTGCGCCCGGGGTGGACTCGAATGCGGCCGACACGGCGGACAAATTGGCGCAGATTTGTGCGACTTGGGCCTGTGCTGACTGCGGCTGAATGGTCGAGCAGCCTGCCATCAGGCCAACGATGCACAGGCCGGTGAAAAATGCGGCGATGAATTTCATGTAATCACCCTGCGAGTGTGCCGCCAGCTTTCACGTAGGCGGATTGTAAGTAGGAAATGTCATGCTGATGCTGGCCGTAGCCGTTGCCAGGCAGGCTGGCCCAAATGTTCGAGCAAGCCGCCACGGCCTCGGCAAACTTCCCGGCAACGATCAGCGGCAATGCCTTGCGCTCCCTAATCTGCTGAATGGCGATACGGTCTTGCGAAACCGGGCCGAAGTCAGTAAGTGCCAGCAGCTTCTGGTAAGGCGCGAAGTATTTGGAAAGCAGCTGATACCGGCCGGCAGCCGTAGACGGGACAGGGATAATCGGCGGTTTGATCAGTCGCGCTGGGTGCGTCGCATAGCTGGCAAACAGGATTGGCTTGCTTGCGGTGCTGCCCACGATCACGTTGTAACCGTCATCCGTCACTGCCAGCAGCGGGGAGCCAAGTTCGGACATGGCGATCATGTCCAAGAAGGCGAGCACGTTCTTTCCGCCTGCCTCCTGTGCGCTAATTCTTGCCATTGGTGTTCCCGTAGTTCTTGATGACGTGCAGGCCCATCACGGCAGTGATCAGGTCTTTGATAGCGCTGATGTAATCAGGGGCCGGGGCCAGCCCTTTCCATACAAAAATGCCCCACATGGCCATCAGCAGGGCGACAGCGGCAAACTTCTCTTCGGTGTCGGTCATGGCTTTTCCTTTGCTGGCTCGTGATCGCCTTCAAGATGCAATTTGATGGCCGCAAGCTCGTCGGGTGTGTACACAAATCCAGGAATGCGAGGGAATGCAAGAAAGCCCCACATTGGTCCGCTGTGATGGTGGACACCATGAGCCTTGGCAGTATGGAAATTGGCGTGAAGCGGCAGCATCTGCGCCAGATCATCAACAAACTGAGCCGGATCGGCAGGGTCGAATGCACGCCAATCAAATCCACGCAGCTCCACAATCTTGCATATCAGCCAGAGGTAGGATTGCTCAGCCGGGAAGGTCTCATCGGTAGGCTGGCCAGTGTCTGGATCAAGCACTGGCAGCTCCTTGATGTTCCCGATGGCGACGCCTTTAACGGTCACCCAGTCAACAGCACCAGAAAGTGCCCATTCGATGAACAAATGGTGATACTGAATGCCATCTTTCTGCCCGCTGATAGCGCAGCGGAGGCCCATTGCATGGCCTTTGCGTTTTGTCTCGCGGAAGTAGTGCGACTCAGTCCGCGCAGTGTTTGTACTTCCGTCGGCCGAGCGATTTGGGAAAAACACATCATCTGTTACCGTGTCGCGCATTTCGTGCTCTTTCTGCACTTGCTCCACGGCAGCGGCTAAATGCTCGTGCTCTTGAGGGGTAGACATATCGTCTCCAGAAAGTAAAAGACCCGCCAAGTGCGGGTCTTATTTGCGGCGAGTCGGGCGCTTTCGCTTGAACCGGTCAATCAGCAAAAAGCTGATCATCAGAATTGAGTAGCAAATGCCGAGCAGCGCGGATACTTCTTGCAATGTCGGCCCCCAGTGCGCCCAAACAGACAGGCCAAGTGCCGGGGTTGCCTTCACTACTGCCTCAGATGCGGTCATGCCTGCGCTCATGATTTGGTCTTCTTGTACGTTGTGGGGAAGCATTGTCAGCTCCAGGTGATGGATTGCACTTCGGCAACGGTCGTGGCGGCGGCGATAGCTTCCTTGAGCGTGGTCTTTTTCTGGAACGCTACCCAGCCACGGTCGAGCATGGCCTTGTCGAGCGCGCCTAGGTCGGTCAGGGTGAACGGCACTTTCGTGTTGTCCGTAGCCTTCCAGAAGAAGCCATCAGGAACAGCACCTGCGCGCTCATAGCCCTGCAGCGACACGGACAATACCTGCTGGCTGTCGGGGTCAGCCTGGAACGTGGCCGTGACGCCCGCCGCGGTAGTGAAACTGATATCGGCGGTGACGGCGGCGGAGTAGGCCTGGTCGATGACGGCAGATTGGGTGGATTGCACGATAGCCAAGGTTGCTGGCGGATTAATCTGCTCAGCAGTTGCCTTCACCATTCCCTGCGGCCAGCCGGGCAGGGCAAGGGCTGCACCGTCCATATCGTCGTGGAGCGTGCCGTCTTTTTTGTTAAACCAGATTGTCATGTGATTTATCCTGATTATCGCAATTCGAACCATGAGCCGATGCCTACGGATCCTGCTGCAGGAACCACGTATGAAGCTCCGGGAGGAACAATAAAACTTCCCTGGTTGGCCGATGATGTATTTGGAATCCAAATTGGCAATGCGACACCATTAACCACAAAGGTTGCGCCGGTAACGCTGCCGCTTACTGATACATAAACAAAAATGGGGCGGCTTGTTGTGTTGTAGTAAGTTGTTCCCAGTGCGCGGCTGGCCGTTACGTTTTGCCAAGTCTGGCTATAGCCGATAGACATCATCTGAGAAAATGCCTCGCCGCCTGCCCCAACCGCCTGAGTTGGCGCGCTTGCCCATGTGCCTGCTGTAGCTTCGGTGATGTAGTAAGCGCCCATCACCTTGTAAGGCACATTGCTGCGAGCATTCGCGGAGTAGACGACGTTCGCTGCCGTCGCGCTGGAGCTGATTGCAGTAGTGCTGATCAGGCCAGTCTCGGAAAGATCAACACCACCGGATAGGTTTACTACAGCAGGCTCAACCGCCCCGCCATTGTTCAGCGCCAGCAGCACTACCGTGGACTGCTGCCCGGATACAGTGCCAAGCGTCGCGCCGGAGGGAATGGTCAGGCTGCCAGCAGCAGCGGAAATGACGGAAGGTGTTCCGCTGGTCAGCGTAGAGCTTCTGAATGCGATGGTTTGCGCTGGATATCCAACAGTTAATGCATTGCCGGAAACGGTGCCTGCATTGATGGAGAACATGCCAGGTGTAGACAATGGCGATACCGGCAGCGGGTTCAGCAGCAGCGCATAGCTGTCCGCGCCGACAATCTGCACATCACTATTCATGCCAGCAGTCACGATGCCAGAAACCAGCGATCCGTCCGCGGCATACTGCTTGAGCGGGATAGCGCCGAGTCCATTCACGTTGATCGTGTTGCTGCCTGTGGTTCCGGCTGCCGCAAAAGTCACGTTGAAGCGCTGGTTTGCCGTATAGGCCGTGATGGCGGGAGATGGTGTCAGGGTATAGGTCGGGGCGGTGCCCCCAGCCGCGAAGGCCGTGCCAGCTTGGGACTGGATCTGAGCCATGGTCGGCATGTTGATAAATGGTGCTGCGGCATATTGACTGATATTGCCGGCCACAATCTGGGTCTGGCCATAGGCAACGGTCACCACATACAGGCCAACATTGCCAGAGTCAGGGGCTGGGGTGGCCTGGCTGCCGGTCGCTGCGGCAACTCCGGCCTTGGCAGACACCACGACAGCGCCTTTGCGGGCGGTGTATTGAGCCTGTCCGTTATTGCCGGGGCCGCTCCATGGAATGGATGGGTTGGTGCTGTTGTAGTACGGCAGCGCCACTGCATTTGTATCCTGGTCCTGATAGGTTGCTTGGATCAGGTAGTTGACAGAATAACCATTGGTTGATGGTGCATTGAGCGTCAATGCCTGGGAATCCAGTACGATGCCTTGCTTCATGATCTGGTGAGTGGTATCGGCGGCAAGCGAGCTGTACGCGCTGGCGTCAATACTGGCCATGGAGTAAATCTCACCAGGGGCGACATTTACCTGCAACGAAGCGGGGCTGGTAGGTGTGACCGCGAAACCATTGACGACGGTGGAAGTGCCGAGCACCACAGATGACAGCTTTGCCAGTGCAATCATCACATTCTTGTTCGTGTTCAGCAGATCCGTTTCGAGCGGGATGGCTCCTGCATAAACAATCTGGCGATCCATAAAATCTCCAAAAAAAAGACCGCCGAAGCGGTCTTGGTTGTGTGATGGACATCTAGCTTGAGATGCGAGCCCAGACTTGTGTGCCAATTGGCTTTACGGCCTCAATAGCCGCATAGATGTCTGCATCTGCCACTGTTTGCATCTGTGATATGGACGCATATTCAGCTTGTGATCCCTGGGCGTACCCACCGGTTGGCGATCCATATCCAGCAACATTCGGTAGCCCTTGGCTTTGCGGACGATAGGCAGTAATGAAGGCTTGGTATGGCATTTGGAGTGATCCATACCCGCCTGCGTAGCCATAGGCAATCTGCCCGGTCATCGACAGTGCGCGAATGGGGAAGGAAGTTGTCAATCCATCTCCAGTGCCAAACTGCCTCAAGGTGGCTGATACAGCATTTCCTGTCAGCGCACCAACTCCTGCTCCTGACCATAAAAGCTGCGCTCCGGATGATGGTGGGGCGCTGAATGCGATCAGGCCATTACTTCCCTGGGTGTAGTCGGTGATGGTAACGGCGCTGCCAGCGGTGGGGATCAGCGGAGTTGGTGAAGAACCCTGCTCAAGCTGCGCCCCCCACAGGTAATACCCTTCTCCAATCGGGTCTGCTGTGGCATTGAAACTGCCAAATGTCCCCGTTCTCGCCCAAAAGAGCGAGCCGTAATTTGTATATCCAGAGGTTACGGCCACCCCGATAGCCCACATGCGCCGCCATCCGTTAGGATATTTGATGAGACCATATGCGGCTGGTTTCTGTCCACCGTAAACGGACACAAGCGAATCGGTCACTTTATCCCATGCCACTGCCAGGTTATTTCCGAAGGCAGATGAGTGCAGATAAAGAGAGATGGAAGACGTACTTCCCGCACTTGGCTTGAAATAGATGCTGCTGCAATATGCCTGCCCGGCAATGAAATTTGCACCCAGGAATGGATACCAATCTGCAGTGCTGGCTTGTGATACCAAATCAGCAGTTATCGTTCCATCTGGAGCCTGGGCGGCATTAGGTGTGACCAGGCATCTGGTTTTTCCCCACGATGCGTTATCAAGAGCAGATGACAGATAGCATAGATTTGTCCGTGCGGACGGGTACTGCAGGTCGTTGCCGTTCCAAGTTGTCTTGTATATCAGCGGGTCAGATGTGAAATTAATAACTTCCGTAGCGCCATATGATCCGGTGTCAGCAGCTCTTGCCGGTTCAAAGATAAGCGGTGCACGGCCGGTCAAGTCAGTAAGAACCTTGACCATTGCATTTCTTGTTCCTCGCTCCCGAAATAAATTGACGACGATCCGGTTGCGGTAGCTGGTATCGCTCTGTCCGGAATACCTGACCAACCCGGTGCCGAAGAAGTCCTGCGCAGCAATGTCCAGCCAGCCGCCAGTCGCAGACTTGATGCGGGTCTGTGCCTTGGCAAACAGGTAGAGCGAGTACAGCCAAGCCAGCGCTTGGGCATATCCCCACAGCAAGCCATCCAGCAGCGGCGTGCTGTCCGGAAACCAGCCGCGGGGCAGCAGGCTTTTCAGCCTGCCGAACATGTCTGATTGATCGCCTGTCGCCATTTACGCCACCGAAATTGTGCCGGGTCGAATGACCTGTTTCTGAGTTGCCGCCAGATCGGCCGTTCCACCGTTGAGCGTGACGGCAGTCACGTTGGTAATGGCCGATGTCACCCCGTAAGCAATGCTGATCAGCTTGGAGTAGGACAGCAGCTGACCCAGCGCCAAGGAGGCAATGTAAGCCTGAATGGCAGCATTCACATTGGCCACCACCGTGCTGTGCGTCACCGTGGAATCGGTTGTTATCACCATGCTGACGTTCGCTGACAGTAGCGCCGGGGCAAATACCCCGTAGCGGCTGGTAAATGGCCGCACCGCCTCGATGGCGCTGGCTGCGTTGGCCAGAAAGGTGCTGGATGGATTGCCGCTGCCATCATCCACAATGGCATAGAAATAGCCGTACAGGATGTTGCCGCTGTAGTCCTGATTCTCGACCAGCGAATAGGTGACGCCGGTCTGCATGGAGGCCAGGGCATAGCCGATGGCTGCCTTGGTTGCTTTGGACAGCGAGGCCACCCACAGCACAAACCGAGCACGGAAAGCAGTATCCGTTTCGGAGTCCACGCCGCCAGAAAAGGCAGACGCATTGGTCACGGTATCGATCCCGCTTACAGCGCCAACAATCATGGTTACCGTGCCAGCCAGGGCATTGGCAGCTGCTCCCGCAGTATTGGCAATTACCGGTACAGTGGCGGATGCTGTGCCAGCCGGAACCAGATAGCCGCCGAGCGTCGCACTATAGAGCGTATTGGTTGTGTCCGTAGTAACCGTGTACTGCTGGGAGCCGTCGGCGGATGCTACAAGCTGGCCAATCGGTATCAGTGCGGAGTTTGTCGCTGTGAAGCGGGAAAACGTGACAGTGCCCACCGCTTGGCTAGCCGACAGCCTGGTAAAGCCATAGTCGGCCATCCACGTGTCAAGATCGCTGTCAGAGCATGTCGCGGCCCTTGTTTGTGCCAGCAGCGTGACAATCAGCTGTTGCAGCCACTGCAGGACGCTGGCGTTGCTCTCCACGATGGCGCGCATCAGCGAACCAATGGTGAAGTCTACAAGACCAGCAGCCCGCGCCTGTATGGCTGTGACTTGATTCCGCACCAGCGTGGTAAAGTCGAGGATGTTCAGAGCCATATCACCCTTCTACGTTGAATGAGAGCGTCACCGGCTCGCCGCTGGGGGCGTCGGTGTAGCTGATGGATACGGAAAGCGTGCCGCCATCTGCGGAAACAAGTACGGTCGGCTTTGGTGACTGCGAAACGCACTCCTCTAAAGCCATCTGGCCGACAATCAAGGCCTTGATCTGCGCCAGGTTCATCAGCGCACCGACGTACTGGCCGAGGCCTGCACCGTAATCAGGGTGGTAAATGTATTCGCCCGGGTTGGTCAGCAAGCGCCGCAAGATCCGCTGCTTGCCTCGCAAGATGCCGGAAGCGGTCGATAGCGATCCCGTAGGCGACAAACTCAGGTCGTCGCCCACGTAGTGGTTCAGGTCGTTCATGGTCAGTTCGGTGCCGTGGTGACTGCGTTAGCGCCTTGCGCCGTGTGGGTGTGCGTCTTGAGCGACTTCCCGCCGCCAACAACATCCGTCTGGCCGGTAACAGTGCCGGTGGCTGTCATGCTTCCCGTCACAGTCATTGCCACGCCTGTACTGCTCTGAATGGCCATCCCACCGTTGCCGCTGATTTGCTGCGTCACTTGCAAGGTGTTGTCCATCTGGACCGGCCCGACAAAGTGATGCTGTGCCGCGGTGTGGGTGATGGTGGTAGGCGAAGTGATCTCGATTGAGCCGTCAGCATGCAGCTTGATCGTTGCGCCCCCCTTGGCAACCATCCAGATTTCACCGGATGGCACGCCAGGTGGCGGCGCTGTGTCGTTGAAGAACCGAGCTGTCACACTACCAAGGTTCGGGTCGCCACTGTCGAAACTGACTTCCACCTCATCGCCGATACTCGGCCCCATGGCCAGGCAGATGCCATTCCCTACTCCCATCGCGCCGAGCTGTATCCAGCCAGTGTCCTGGCCATCCGGCTGCAGCGTCACCTTCACCGCGTGGCTGTTCGGGTCGTAGCTGGAAATGGTCCCCTTGCGCGCATAGGTCCGGCCATCGCCATGATGCATACGCATCGCATTGATCAGTTCTCTCATGGCAGGATCATCGAGTTAGGGTTGTGGTTCTTGGCGGTCAAGGCCATGGTGTAGCCGTTGTCGTAGCTCAGTGATCTGCGGATTGAATCGACGTAGTACAGCTGGTCGAAAGCTGACTTGGTGCCCTCTACGCGCACAATGGTGGACGGCATCAGGATGTTGTCGCCTGGTAGCGTGCAGGTCATGCGCATTTCGTGGTCAGTAATCTGCTTGTGCAGCTGCTGGGCCCGCTTCTGGCAGCCGTCCTTATCCAGGCCGTTGACCACAAAGCTGTAGACTTGCCGCTTTGGCGTTGACTGGCCTGGCGCTGTCCCTTTTGCCGTGTTTGCCGGATAGCTGGCCGACACGTTCTTTCCCTTGTGCCAACTAGCCACGGTCACCGTCACGCCCTTGGCCAATGTCAGATCGCGCCTGAATGACAGATCGTCCGTGCAGTTGGCTTGCGGCCACCGCACTGTGCCTGGCGGAATCCACTTGATCAGGTACTGATCCTGCTTGATCGGATCAAGCGCCGGCTCGAAGTGCAGCTCTTTGCCGGTCACATAGACCTGATAGCCCTCAATGCCAGCAAGGTACGACAGCAAATCCCACTCGGTGCGCTCGTCATGCACATGGGCCTTGTCCAGCTGGTACATGGTGCCAATTTGCGTTTTGGTAGCAGTCACGACCGGAGTCAGTCCATGTCGCTTGGCAAGAAGCGTGGCCACTTGGCTTGATGTCAGGTTTTGGAATTTCTCGCTGGTCTTGGTATCGATCAGCTTCGACGTGAAATCCCGCCCCTCTACCCGTACCTCAAACTTGGCCGGGTTGAATTCCCAGCCATCCACATTGCCCAGGATCAGCATTTCCCAATCAGTTGTCTGCTTGCTGATGATCCCTACATGCACTTCCATTTCTATGCTTGTCTGCTTGCTCCACCAATCCAGCAGTCCCATGTTTGACGGCATGGCCTGCAGGGCAAACACGGCGGAAAACGTATCTGCGCTGTAGAAGGCATTGGAATCGACCTCGACGGACACACACGGCACTTCCGTACCGTTCAAAAGAAAACGCCCGACTATGTGCCGGGCGTCTGGTGTTACATCTGCGTTATTCAAGTCCATCAGGTTCCTTTCGGAATCGTCACCGTCTGTATCCCTGTAAGGACTGGGTCAGTCAGGCCGTTTGCGGCAGCGATATCTGTCCATTTGGATTGATCACCGTATGCAGTAGCAGCCAGCTGCTGGAGATTGGTGTTGCCAGTCGTCACGCTGCTGGTCCCGTTGGCCAGCGGACCGGCGAGCACGTTCTTTTGCAGTCGGCCGAGTACGCTTTGCAGCTGGTACAGGTAGGACAGTTGTGTTGCCGACTGCACCTGCCTCAGCACGTTCGCCGCGGCCTTGCTAACCGGATTGCCGGGGATGACGCCGCCAAGCGTGGTGATGTCGTTCACAGCTGCTGCAACCTGGTCGATGGTGGACTGGATGATCTGCTGCGCCGCCACGATAGGCCGCACGATGGTCTGCACCGTCTGGACAGTGGCATTGGCAATGTTCTGTACATTACTTACGGCAGACTGCACCGCCGTGATGGCATCAGATACCGCTGTGATGTTGATTGATCCAGCCAAATCAAGCGCTTTGCCCACGTCGCTGTTGATCAGCGCATCCAGCGAGCCAAGCAGCGAGTTGACCGCGTTCGGTGCGTCTAGCCGCTCAAGTACAATCAGCTCGATGGTGTAGTGGCGGCGGTAGACGTGCTCGAAGGTCGGCGCGAACTTGTGCAGCAGCACCTTGAACGAGTACGTGTCAAAGGTGAACGTCACCGGGTCGCCGGTATCGCGCATCTTCTCCAGCGCAGCTACCCTACTTCCCGCGTCTGCGCCGGTAATCCAGCCGGACCATGACGGATTCTCATAGTCCACGCCCATCACATCGCCAGTTTTCTTGCCGCCAATCAGACGGTGGATGACGACCTGCTGCGTCCCTGCTGGCGTGATGGACTCCGGCACTTCCAGCCCGGTCAACTCGATATCGCCGATCAGCACCCGCGTGGCGAAAGGATCGCCTCCAGGGGTAAACATGTCGAAAAAGCTCATGAATTACCCCGTCGGAAGGATGGATGAAGGAGCGCCAGGCAGGATGACGTTGCGAACAGCGTCAAAACCCTGCATGCCGGTCATTGGGCGGCTGGCTGCTTTAGCTTGGTGGGTGGTGACAACTTCTGTCATTTTCTTGCCATCAACATGCAGCTGGATTACCTGAGTCCCGCCTGTTGCCGAAGAAGGGGGTGGAGTGACATATCCACGGCCTTCGTTGGAGTAACTGGCGTCGTTCCGATTCCAGTCGTCTGCGAAGTGCATAGAACCAATCTGCCGCGCTGCTGGGAGAATGGCGTTCATGCCCGCAATGATGGAATTGAAAAGACCCTGCCACCCGCCAAGAAACAGCCCGACGAAGGAATGGAATCCACTTTTGATTCCGTCCCATGCTTTCGATAAAAGCGGACCGACCGTATCCCAATTCTTCCACAGCAGATATGCCGCACCAGCAATTGCTGTGAGCGTCAGCCCGATTGGGTTCAACAACAGTGCGCGGCCAAGGAATAGAACATTGCCGCCGAGAAGCATTAGAAGCCTGCTAGTCGCAATCAAGCCATTGGCAACCCCGCCCGCAACAAGAACTCCAGAAAGACCAACAAATGCAAAGGTGACGTCCTTGATAAGTCGAGGATGCTGGCTTAATTTCTTAGCCAGGTCAGTAAGTTCCGTCACCAATGGCGTGAACACAGGGAGCAGGTTCTGACCAATTGCCAGTTTCAGATTTTCCATGGCTTTAGCCAGTTGCTGGGTCTTCATCATGGGAGAGTCAGCATTGTTCGCAACTGTCTGCTTAGTATTTTTTGAAACATCAAATGCGGCCTCCGACTCCCTCAGTACCGGCATTTGCTGCATGATTTTTGTATAAATTCGGCCGCCCGTTGTGCCGAATAAAATTGCATTTTCACGCGCAAGATCGGCAAGCTTTGTGATTCCGTTCTTTCGGTAGATGTCCATCATCGCCTGCGCAAAAGCAAGCGTGTCAGTCTCTTGCAGGTGAGCCAGCCCTAAATTCATAGGGCTGCCATGCTTGAATCTTGCCCCGCCTCCTTTTGTGCGCTCCACCTTTTTCTCATCCCATACACCAAGGCGGATTGCCTCGTTTGTCAGAATGCTCGGGGACAGGGCCATGATGCCGTGAGTTCGGTTGTATGCCGTATTAAGGCCGGTACCGACCTTAAATCCGCCAAACTCCCCGATAATTGGCTCTAAGCCCGCAAATATTGTCTTGTCAGTGAGCGAAACTGCCGCCGGTCCGGCCTGAGAGATGAATTGGCGCAAATCACGGTTGGAAATCATTTTCCCGCTGGATTGCACAGCCTTGAAAATGCCGTCTACGATTTGCTGTGCTCGAATTGGGCTATTCAGGCCGCCCATCAGCTCGACAGTCTTGTTTAGTTGCTGGAATTGCTCGTGAGCCACGCCTTGCTTATCTTCACTCAGTAGCTGCATTGCTACTTGATAGTTCGCCAGTGCGGGAGTCATGATTTTTGCCGCATCCAGCGCCTTCATGCCAGTCATACCAGACTGACGGAACGCACCTTGAGCATCGGTGAAAATCTTCACCCGATCCATCATGGAAGTACCCATGATCTGAGTGGCCTGCACAAACTTCTGAGCTTCAGCGATCTGGGCGCTTCCCAGCCCCATTTGTTGCAGCTTGGCCATCTCCTTCTGGTACTTCATCGCCTCTTGCAGCGGGGTTTTGAACATGCCAGCAATAGCCATGCCACCACCGAACATGATGCCGCCCAGGGCTGCCTGCTTGCCGATGGATTTCAGCTTTTCTTCCAGCTTGGCAGCATCCATATGGGTGGATTGCAGGTTTTTGGAGATGGCCAGTAGGCCAGCGGACACGTTGTTTATCAGTGAAAGTTTGACGGCAACGGAGTATGCTTCAAACATGATTTATATCCATTCGTCGTAGCGAGGGCTGAACAATGAGGCATGGCCGCATCATTGATGCTGAGTTTGTGATGGTTGGCCAGGCGGATCGGCCAGCGCAAAAAAGAAAAAAGCCGACCATTGGTCAGCTTTGGTATGCATTCTGTGCGAGCTTGCTTTATCTGGCTTTCTTGGCAATAGCTCTGCCATTGCTTGGCGGTGCGTTATTCGTTCTGTATCTATTGGTTAAAGTCGCAATTTTTGGGTGATTTGAATGACAGGATGGATTGTCTATGCTTTTGTTGCGCTGGCAACTTCTGGGAATTCCATACAATCAGCAAAGAAGCATGGCTATAGCGATAAAGCCGCAAACACTATTGCGCTGCTTGTCTTTCTAGCATTTGTCGCCTTCGGTCTTTGGGTTCATTTCACTTGGTAAAAATGCCCCGTTCCCGGGGCCTTCCTACTATTTCGCCTGTGCCGATACTCCCATGCAGAAGTCACGCAGTCTTTGCCATTCACTCTGATACATGACGATATGCGCAGAGCTGTCATACGCTTTGGCGCATAGCGGGCTATCAAGACTACGCAACGCCGGTCGCACTTCCCGCAACACCGACACCATGTCATCCATCAGCACAAACATGGTATTAAGCCAGTTAGCTTCCGCTTGGGTGACTACATAGGCGGGGGCGGCTGGTTCTGCCCCGATCCACTCCCCTTCTACGGCCTGGGCGGCTATGAAGTTACGGGCCGAGTCCATTTTGTCTGCCGGAATCTGTTCAGCACGCACCACGCTAAATGCTTTGTGGAGTTGCTGCCAGATGTGCATCTTTGCGCTGCGCCGTGCCGGTGCGGGAAGGTGTCGCACCTTGCCGTCGATCACGGCTGCCAAGCAGCTTAGGCCAGCAGTGCCGATGGTACTGTCGTTTACGGTGGCGCTATTGCCAGTCACCATGTCCAGCACATCAAGCACCCACTTGCGGAATGCTTTGGCTACTGGAGTGCGAGCAAACATAGCAAGCAAGTGAGCGCCGCGCAGGGAGAAGATTCTTACCGTAAGGTTCTGTAACCCGTTGATTTTTCCACTGACCGTCAAATTGACGGTCTGCGACATTGCGCTGGTGAACTCGTCTGCATTTCGGTCGTAAATACGGCTTACCGAGTCTTCGCGGGCATAGCCAAGTGCGCGAGCGATATCGGCAGCCTTAAGCCAGGGCCGACCTTCTTGGTCAATAACGTCGAATTGCGTTTCTTGAAAAACGAGGGATTGAGCAGCATTCATGACACTTACTCCTTAGGTTTAGGATTTTTCCCAAAAAAGGGAGGGGGTTGTCCTACGCCCTAAGAGCGCCGGGTCCTTACGGATACCCGCAACCCCCATAGCTTTGACGTGCGTCGTCATGGACGCTGCACGGAATGAGGGCGTAAAAATACCGCGATACAGTCGCGGGGTGCTGCTTAGGGCTAGGAGATTGCAGGCTAAACCATGGCGAAGCCTCAGTCAAGATTTAATCCTCATACCCCAGCCCTGGATGAATGCGCTGCCCGCCAACTAGGCCAGTTACAGCAGCCTTGCCGATGGTGCGGAGGATGAAATCCTTGTTGCGGAACAGTGCAGGCCCCATCACTGGGCGGGGCGGTATCTTGCTGGTTCCAAACTCGTGGTAAACCATCTTCGGGTCTTTCGCGCCGATGATGGCTTCCAGGCCGTGTACTTCGTGGCCGATGCTGTCGCGCATCTCGCCGGTTCTCAGCAGTGGGGCGTCAACCGGATAGCCGTGACTGGCCTTGTCAAACTCGGTCGATTCCGCCAACTCAGCCCACTCAGGAAAGGGGCCGACCGCACTTTGGTAATGCCCGATTTCTTCCTTTGCTGTTTTTTCTATCTTCTTGGCGCACACTTCAAGGCCGTGCTGCAGTTCAATGACCTGCTGAGCCTGCAAGGATGCAAGGTGGAGAGCCAGCTCTCCGAGGCTTTTAAACTCCACTCTTGCGCTCCTTCCATCTCATAGACGACCAATCGAACTCGCCGCCTTCTATCTCGCCGAACGCCACGGACATGGCCATGCGCTCATGCGGCATCAGCTGGTCAACATCAAATAGCCTGTCGAAAGGAACCCCGTTCTTCATCAGCCAGCAGCGGCTCTGAAAATCGGGGTTCTGTGCTAGTTTTTTGCGGCGGCCTGCTCTGCGTCGAACTGCTGTTTCTCAATCTCTTTGCGCAGCTTTTCGTACTTTTCCAGCAAGTGCATCTGGATGGCTGCCATGCCCTCAGCACCAAGCTCGGACAGCATGTTTTCGATCTGCTTGACGTTCTGCGGAAAGCCGAAGAAGTCCTCGTCGATGAACGCCACCATTGCGGCCGGCAGTGCGTAGCTGTTCATGTACACCTGGTTTCCAGCATTCTCGCCGCCCACGGCAGTCACCAGCCGGGATTGCTGGAGGGGGTCCAGCTCGCGCAACTGAATGATGCGGCCCAGGCTGTCTGTCACGCTTTCCATCTGCGGTTTTGCTTTGGTGCGGACTTCGGTGTTCACATCTTCGGTTACGGTAACTTTTGGCATTGCTTTGTCCTCTCGTCATGAGTCGTCAGGTTGGCGCGGCTGACCGGCGACGAACCCGGTCACGGTGCCCCGTTGCCGCGCCGAAGTGGTTAAACCTTGATGCGGCGGCGGGCGGTGAAGCTGACGGACATGCGAATGGTCTTGTCACCTTCCTTCTTGCCAGCATCTTCCAGCTTCATGATCACGTTGGTGTAGCGGAAAACAGAAACGCTGCCGTCGGTTTCCGAAATGGTTTCGGTAATGGTTGCAGCAGCCTGCGGTACGCCGTTGTAGTAGTCGCTTTCAAACTGCGCCCACCAGGTATCCAGCGTGGCGTCAGTGCGCTCCACCTCGAACGAGCCGGTCCAGCCCTTCGGTATCAGCAGCTCGTCGGTCTGGCCGTTCAGCGGGGTGATTTCTTGCGACGTGGTCTTGGGCTTCGAGTCGAAGCTCATGATTTTGCTGATGCGGATCGGGCCGTTGGGACCGTTGATGTCCAGCGCCACGTCCTTGCCGGTGTTGTATCCACCTTGCATGCGTATCTCCAATGAAAAAGCCCCTCACGTGGAGGGGCTTGGGTTCAGCTCTTAGGAGCGCGGGTTGTTGGCCACGGTAATGGTCACGGACTGGCCAGCTTCCAGATTGATCAGGAAGTAGCGGACCACGGACAGGTATTTCACCTGCACGTCGGCCTGCATGTAGCCCAAGGCCACGCGACTGTCCGGATTGTTGGCGGCATCGATCTGCACCGAGAATGCCGGGCCACCGTTGGGGTCGCCGATCATCCCTTGCGCTACCAGCGCCTGCAGGAAGCTTTCGATGGTCGATTTGGTCTGGCGACGCAGCTCAGTGGTGTGCAGCTGGCCAACCACATAGCCGAACGAGGCAGCCAACGTCAGCGAGATGAAGTTGGTCATCCGCGTGTAGTTGTCGCCGTTCGTGGTCGGATTGCTGGAGCAGTTCAGGCCGGAGCGATGGCCGTAGTAATTGCCACCCGGGCATGGATTGGTGATGACATCCAGCCGAGCGGTGTTGATCGCGCCGATCTCGCTCAAGCTGTACGGCTGCTGAGACAACACGCGCTGTGTGCTCACCACATTGGTCAGCGGCTTGTTCAGCGGCGACTGGTGCGGAGCCAGTGCGGCGATCTTGGCAGCCGAGAACGTGGCCGGGGCCATCATGCGCTGTTGACCATTCACCTGGTCGTACCAGTACTCCCAGTCACCAACCAGCACTTTGAGTGCGTAGCTGTCGCAGCCTGCGGTATTCAGCGAGGTTGATACCGTGGAGTACGAAGCTCCTGCCGGGCCTTGGGTGATCATGTAGCAGCCTTCGGACAAGCCGAAGGTGACCATGGTCGGCCACTGGGTCGAATCGGTCAGATCAACCAGATTGACGGTTTGCACGCCAGTGCCGCGCAGTGCGTACATGCCCTTGCGGGTTGCGCCTGCGCCATCCACACCGATCAGTACGGCATCGGTAATGGTCGTGGTGCCGTCGGTGCCACCGGTAAAGCTTATGGTCTGCGCCCCGCTGGTTTGCTGCGGTGCTGCGCTCGATGCGCCAACCGTGGCGATGACCAGCTGCGACGGGCCGCGAATGCCGGATTGCCCCAGGTTCACAGCGCTGACGATGTTGGCCCACAGCGTGGAGCCAGTGCCGGTGATGTTGTCGAACACTTCCGGCGCAACGCCAGGCAACGATACCGTCAGCTTCCAGGAGCTATTGGCCGTGCCAGCGGTCAGCGTGGCCGACAGCGAGTTGCCAAGCGTGCCGGTGTAGAACGCGGTCAGCGTGACGCCAGTTGCAGCGGCGGTGTCTTTCAGGGTGGATGACGCAGCGGTATCGGTGCCATCCGTCACCCGCACGGCGCGAATGTTGGATGCGCCAAGCTGGATGGAAATAGCGACGGCAGAGGCGAGGTCATACTTGCGCACTTGCTGGTTGCCGATCTTCTGCGCCGCATCCTGCGGGATGCCGATCAGCATTGCACTGCCGACTGCGCCCCACGATGCCACGCCCACAATGCCGAGGATGTCGGTGGCAACGCCATTGATGTATCGGGTTTTCGGCGGCTGGATCTGGACGTACAAGTCCGGAGCTGTCAGCGCTGCCGTGTTCAGGCTGCCTGCCGGGTAAATGGGCATGGCTGTCCTCCAAATGAAAAAACCCGCCACAGGGGCGGGTTCTTGTTGAGTCGATTGGGCTTAGGCTAGGCGCTTGAGCACGTTGCTGGCGTTTTCACCGGCCAGAACGGCGGCGACTTCGTCAGGCTCTTTGATTTCTTGGCCAATCTGGTAGTCAGCAAAGGCATGCTTGACCACCAGCACATAGGCCGGTGCTTGTTCTGCCATGGCAGTCCTCAGTAGTTGCGAGTTTTGATGGCCAGCCCGGTTGCGCTGGCAATGTTGACGACAGGTGCGATTACTTCCGTAGCCTGCATGGTCTGTGTCGTGGCGTAGTCGATGCAGTAGACAAGGTCGCGCCGGTACAGGCCGGATTTTTCCGACTGGTCGGATTGGAATGTCCTTGCGTACCGGATGATTCCGACGGAGCCATCAGAAAACAGGATGGTCGTGCTGTCTGAAAGCGCAGAGTCGATTGGCCCAGCGATTGCTGCGCGGGCAGATGGCGAGGATGACCAGATGGTGATCTGAACTTCCTTTTCTTGCCGCTTCGTTTCCTTGATTGCCGCCCCGAAGCCGCCAACGCGCGCCACAATGCTGTACGCTCCAGCAATGGCAATCACCGCGCCAGCACTGGAAGCGCCTGGAATCAGGCTTGCAAGGGCAGTGGCTGCAGCTGTGAGACTGTTTCCCGGCTGCATCGTGTAGATGTAGTCAGTGCCGTTCACCTGCAGCAGAAGGTTTTGCGCCGCTGGCGTTCCGGACAGCGTGACCGTGTTGCCGCTGACCGTCATTGCGACGGAATGCACCGGGTTTGTGATGGGAATCCAGCTGCGGCCTACATGGCGCGTTGTTTTGCGCTCCGTTGGCAGCGGGTAGACGCTGATATGCACTTTCCCAGCGGCCAGATCGGCATCAAGCACGTTCGCCACCGGCCAGCCTGGGTAAACTTTGACCGGAATAGCCGCGATTGACGGCTGAGAGGTGCCATTCGGGTACACAATGGCCGCGATTTCCGCCACCAGTTGCGATTGAACGTCTGAAATGTCTGCCATATCACACCTGCGCTTGCATGGCGGTGATGCGCCAGCCCATGTCGGTCAGTTCTGCACTGGAAATGATGTACTTCCGGCCGATGTCGTCGCGGATCACGTCGCTGGTGCGCAGGATTACGCCAGGATAGTCAGGGAAAAGGATGCTCCACCATGGCGTCCGCACGTCGCTAGGCAATTTGGCGTCATTCTGCTCGCCCTTCGTGCCTTGCAAGATGCTAGCCGGCCAGCCCGTCATCATGGCCACTTCGACTTCTTGCGCGTCGCCACCCTCACCTATCGCGCCTACCTGATCGGCAATCGTCACGCGCAGCACGCTGATGGTGCGATTGCATTGGACGCAGTAGATCGGCAGCGTGTCCTGCATGGCAGCGACAAAGTACGTGCCTTGATGACCAACCAGGAAATCACCCGGATCAACATTTGTGCCGTCAAATATGCCAAGCCATGTGGCCTGTCCGTATTTGTTCGGCTGGTCGTAGCGAAAATTGGTTGTGAAGCTGCAATACAGCGACTGGAGCGCAGTAGTGGCTAGTGGATTGTTGGCAGATGTCGGCCTGAATTGCTGATACGGGAAGCCAATACGCTTGGCCGCTTTTCCGTAACCGGAGTAAACCTTGAGCTGCAGTTTTGTCCCGTCCATCTAGCACCTCACAATCGAACCGCCCCCTTGACCAAGGAATGGCCCCGGCGCGATACCGATAAACGCGCACATGCGGCGGCGAGTGTCGTTGAACAACTTGGTGCGGTCGGATACTTCGCTCTTGTTGCGCGTCCATACGGCGGCGGCGTCGGTGTCCAGGTTGTCACCAGCAGCAACAATCGCGGCCTCAAGGTCTGCCAGCGGCGTCAGAAAAGTGGTTGTGAGGATTGCCTCCTCTTCCGGCCGCATGTTCGTCAAGCGATGCTGCAGCGTCTGCCACACGCCAGGCGAAACCCAGCCATAAGCCATGTCTCGACTGTCATCAGCCACCGAGTCGCCCAGCATGGGGTAGCCAGCGAAGCGCCGGGTGTCTGCCAGTTGCTGAGCGGTGAGCGCCATGATCAGGCCTCGCCTTCAGCTGGCTCAGCTTTTGCCTTGCGCTTCGGCTTTTCCGGTTCGTCGTCGGGCACAGCCTGCCAGCCAAGCTTTTCGTGCTCTTCCAGTGCATCCGGATGAATGCGTAGCTTTTCTTCGCCAACCTTGAAAATCGTGATCAAGTCCATGTGTTCTCCAGTGCGGCCACAGCCGAAACCGTGGCCGCTTTTGTCTTAGCCCAGCAGCAGCGCGGTGTGTGCAGGCTTGATGTTTGCCCAGCCATAAGCCAGGGAAACTTCGTAGCGAACACGGCGGTATTGCTTGTACATGGCAAACTCGAAGGTCATGCCAGATACCGGGTCGGTAATCAGCATTCGGTCGTCGGCCATGTCGCCTTCTTCCGGCAATGCCGGGGCGCGAGTGGCCAACACGATGGCAGAGCGGCTGAAACCGATGTTGCGGGTGGATGCGCCAACGATGGCAACAGCGCCACCGGAAACGGTTTTCATCAGGCCCGGCGCGTTCAGCACAACGGTGCCGGTAGTGGATGCGCCGATGGTGACGGCGGATGCAACCACGTACTTGATACCGTCGCCGAAGGTCAGGATGTCGCCCGCCAGCAGCGCTACGCCAGCGCCAGACGCAGTGGTCAGGGTGACGCTGGTAGCGCCCTTCGCACCGGAAGCGGTCACGGTGCCGGTCACGGTGCCGACGGTAGCGCCACTGGATACGCCAGCGGATTCGCGCAGGGTGAAGCCGTGCAGATCCAGCAGCTTGCCTTGGGCGCGCAGTTCGGTCGTGCCGGCTTCATTTGCCTTGGTCAGCTGGGTATTGCCGCGCAGGCTTGCACCTGCCGAGGTGTCGATCACGCATTGCAGGTCGGCCAGCGGAGCACCGTTGTCCATCAGAATCTTACGCAGCAGCGCAGTGTCGTTCAGGCCCGATGCAAACGGGGTGGTGCCAGCAGTGCCGGTAGCACGGGACGCGTTCAGCACAACCGAAGCGCCAACGTTGGTTTCGATTTCGTTTACCAGCGTGCGGATTGCCTGCGCGATCTGGTCGCGGCGAATGTTGCGGTAGCCGGGACCGGTATTCACGCCGCGCTGTTCTTCACCAGTCCAGCGGAACGGAACCATGCGGGACTTGCTGATGGTCAACACGTTGTTGGCAATCGATTGATCGCCATCATCCGGCGGCAGCTGGCCGGGAGACACGTCCTCAGCAGCAGCGGCAGGAGTGATCGGGATGCGGACGCTCTGATTCAGAGCGGCACGGTCGGCGCTGGTATCCAGGGTGACGGACGGGATGAAACCCACCATCTCGCGGGATACGATGTCCAGGGCTTCGTACAGGTCAGGTACGAGAGAGGTCAGGGTATTGGCCAATTTATTTCCTTAGCCCAGAAACGAAAAAACCCCGCGAGTGCGGGGTCTGTTTGCTGTGCGGGGTGGTTAATCAGTGATTTCACCGCCGCCTTTGACGAAAGCCATCTGCTCACCGGCAGACATGCCCTCAAAGGACTGACGATTCATGGATTTGCTCTTGGAGCCTTGACCGCCTCCGCCCTGAGCGCCGGAGCCGGATGCGCCGCTGCTCTTGAGGATTTGGTCGCGATGGGGATAACGGTCGATGATCGTGGAGAGCGCTTCGTCAAACCCGGCGACTTCGCCCGGATTGAGTCGGCTGTAAATCTTGTTGCCGTTGTCGTAGGCCACAACCTTGCCGTCCTCAACCTTGAATGCATTGCCGAAAGTGGCCTGCACAATGTCAGGAGGAAGGGTCATGTTTTCTGCAATGAACTTTGAGCGGGCAAAGTTGCCGCCCACCACTTCATTGATCAGCTGTGCTTGCAGGGTGTCGCGCTCTTTCAGCACTGGGGCGTACTTCTCTTCCAGTGCCTTGATTGCTTCTGCCTTGACCTTTTCAACCTCACCGGCATCCACCAGTTTTTTGGCGTCAAGGTTGCGGACGACTTCCAGGGCCTTGCGTGCGTCGGCGGCATTCTCGATGCCTTCAAACGCCTTCAGCGCCTGTTCTGCCTGCTCTGCGCGCTCACGGTGGCCTTTTGCCTCGCCGTTAAGCTGACTGATCTTCTGCACGGTTGCGGCAGCGTCGAACGGGTATTCTTTACCGTCGTCGTGCACGTAAACCGGCTTGCCATCAACAACAACTACATTCCCGTTTTCATCGAGTTTCAGTTTCATTTGGCTTTCCTGCCTGAGCTATGGACTATCCAGTCCGTGCGCCCTCTGCCATCCGGCGTCTGGGCATAAAAAAAGCCACCCGAAGGTGGCTTGGTTAATCAGATACTTGTACGGTGCCTGGCTTAGGCCTGTTGGCCTTGATGCGCTCGGACTCTTCCGTCCAGTTGGTGTCTGGGTGAATGATGCCGCGCCGCTGACCTTCCCTAAACAAGGTTTCGTCAGACAGCGTGCCGTCTACGTTCATCTCGCGCAGCAGCTGCAAGGAGGCTTCCGTCAGGTTGGTGACGCCGAAGTCTTTGTAGATGTTGACGTGGCCGCCCTCTGCGTCGATCTTGGCCACTTCGCACATCAGATCCAGCACTTCATCAACCGAGTTTTCCCAGCCCTCGACGTAGCGCTGCAGGGTGCACATCCCAGCCTGGTCATCGGCCAGCGTCTGGCTCTTTGACGTGTTGCCTGGCTTGATCACCAGCAGTTCCGCGCCGATCTGCCGCATCTGATCTTCCAGATCCAGCAAAGAGTTGCGCCCGCTTTCGATGGCAGCGCCGGTATGCTCGACAAAGCGCAGATCGGCATCTTTATGGTCAGAAAGAGTGGCCTGAGACCCACCAATTTTGATGGCATCATTGCCCAGCATCTTGCCGAACAGGATCGGGACGCGAGCAACGTGAAGGATGTTGTCCTGGTCAGATTGCGACTGCCAGTGCTTGACGTTCAGATAGGCAAGCTCAGCCAGCGGCGAAGCGCCAACCATGAAGCCGAGGCGTCTGGCGTAGAAAGGGACGTAAGGTATGCGCGAGAAGGATGTGGGGCCTTCCTCGTACAGCACCCATTTTTCCTTGTCGTTCTTTCGCCAAACCTGATAAGAGCCAAGCAGCAGCACGCGCACTTGCTCAATGGCTTTCTCGCCAAAATCGCCATCTTCTTCCACGACCGTTTCCAGCAGTCGCAGCTGGGTGAGGTACGTTTCGCCGCCTTCTGTCTTGCTGCGCCATCCCAGCACGCTGGACGGGTGGATTGCCACCATGTATGGCCGCAGTCCTTTGGCTTTCTCTTCTGCCTTCGTGCTTACGCCCAAAGCTTTGGGGTAGTCCACCAGCACACCGGCAATGCCATGCGACAGCGCCAGGGTGGCAATCCCTGCGATGAAGTTGTGCAGGTTCTGCCCCTGCATGTCCACGTCCTCGCACCACTCATGCAGCTGCTCGTTCACCTCTTCATCCAGCGTGATCTGGCGCGAGAATGGCTTGGCAGACAGCACCTCAACAGTGCGGGAGAAAGCAGGAAACAGTGTGGCCGTATTAAGCCGCGCCTTGTATGCGTCGTCTGTCTCGCCGGGGAACTGCGGCAGGAACTTCTTGTTGGCGGATCGCATTGCGGCTGTGCCACCTTGCAGCGCCTCGACAGTTGGCCACGAAATAGACATGGCATCGACAGCGGCTGACGTTTTGCGTACTGCGTTGTCATCCATATGGGTATTCTCAGAAAGCTACATTGACTTGGCGCGTCTGGCGCTTGACGATAGGGAACAGGCGGACAATGGGGTATGTGCCAGCGTCGTTGACGTGATCCACGCCACTGGACTTGTCCGGCTCGCCGTTCTTGTCGTAGGCCTGCTGCTCCAGCCCTTCGGTGAACTTGGGGCAGTTGCGGGTGTTGACCTTCATGCGGCGCACACCATCGCCGTTCAGCAGCATGGCATTGGTGGCTAGCACGCGATCTTTCACAGCCGGATTTGCTCCGGTCACGTGAATGGTAAAACCGGCCTGCTTCAAGATGCTGATATCCGACTCGGACGCCGACTTGCTGGACGTGTTCTGGCCACTGGCGTCAGGGTAGATCGTGATGGCATGGCCCTTCGCCTTGTACCGCTCAGTGATCATGCGGGCCATCTCTGGCGTGTCGCGCACGTCGGTAAGCTCCGCTACGGCATGCGGGTTGCCGTCACGCATCACATAGACCACGGCGGCCATTTTCAGCACGTTGAAGTCCATGCCGATGTGCAGCGGGTCGCCTTCGCGGATTTCGTCGTTGGTGTGACTGGCCTTGCGGTCAAAGCACGGATAAACAGAGCCGCTGGTTAGGTTACAGAACTGGCCATTCAGGTACGCCAGTATCAGCTGAGGCGGATATGACTGAATCAGCGACGGGATATAGTCGCTCGGCAGATTCAGCTCATTGTCGAACGTGGACGCCTGGATCAAGCCATATAGCGTGGAAAGCTCTGGCTTTTCGGCCACCTGCTTGACGAACTGGTCATAAACGAACTTGAAGCCTTCTGGCGTCGTCGTCACGTCCACGCCGTTTTTCAGGTTGTCCACCTTGTACCGCATCCGGGCAATGATCTTGCGCCATGCATTCGTCGCCTTGTCGGCTTTCAGCACGTCCAACTCGTCGCACAAGGCCTTGCCAATCTTGAAACCCACGATGGTTTCAGGCTTTTCCATCGACCGGCAGATGGTAGTGCCGCGATACTTCCGCCCCTCGTAGACGTGGACCTCTTTGTTCGACTCGTTGATATTGACGCGCAAGCCCCAGTCGGCCGCCACCTCCTCCACCGTCGGATAGAAGATGTCGCGGATCTGGGCGTATGTTGGGGCAAAGTAACCGGCATTGATGCCGGGGAACTCCCAAAAGTGCTGCATAAGGCCGCCGCAGCCTACCCAGGTCTTGCCGGAACCGAAGCCAGCAACATAGGCACGGAACTTGTGCTCCATTGCAAGGAACTGTGATTGCGGCACATTAAGCGTCGGCATCTCGTTTCCTTGCGTCCTTTACCTCGACCACGACTTTTACTGGCGTGGCCGGTGCGTCATCAGTCTTCATTTCGTTGCGCAGTCGCTCGTTCTCCAGTCGCTTGCGCTCTTTGTCTTCCTTGCTTTCGTACATGCCGAGAATCTTGGTCACCTGCTCCAGCGCCCTGTCAGGGTCTCCCACCAGCGCCTTGAGGCCATCCTTGCCCTGATGCACCCCACGGTACATTTGCCGGGCAGCGCCCTTGAGTCGGCGGGTATCGTGGACATGAACCTTGCCCTTACCTTCCCCAGCGCATTCAGGGCACTCAGGGTTAGGTTCGCGGGTGGCAATGAAGCCAAATCCTCCAGCGGCGTCAGGACTGTCTGTGCCGTTTGCATCAGCTTCGCGCTGGGCTTGCTCATACTCACCTTGCGTCCACTGGTACGCATGTCCCTCGCCCCAGCAGTAGCGGCAGTTGTCGCGGCGGTACTCGACGATCTCGTTCACATTGACGTTCGCCCTCGCCCACCACAGAGCAAGCACCTTTTCAGGGGTTATATCAGTGCTCTCTGAAAGCGTTTTTCTACGCTCGGCGATGGCCTTGGTGATCTTAGGATTTCTTAGGAGGCGCGCTCCCTCGACCGCAGCAACGTTGTCATTGGCGATTTTGTAGCCAGCGGCCTTGTATGCCTCAGTCGCATTCAGTGATGCCTCGCCAAGATAGGCCTCTACAAAAGCCTGCTGTCTCGGTGATAGGTTTGCCATAGAGGCATCTCGCCTCCCTGGGCGTTATGAGTGGTCAAACAAAAAGCCGCCCATCGGACGGCCTTGCATTTGGCTACTGCGCACTTGCCAGCTTCTCGCCAACATCGTATCCAACGGCGAACACCACATGACTGATAAGCCATGCAATGACATAGATGACCGCCCAAATTGGCATGCCATGCTTGATAAGCACCACTACCAGCAGCACGCCGGATGCTTGGCCCAGTAGCCTGATGAAGGCACTTGGCTTGCCAAGGTGAAACTCAATCAGAAAATCTTGCATCTTCTGAATTTCCAGATTTCCCAAGGCAAACAGCAGGATCATGTCGATCAATATGGTGGCTGTCACAAGGGTAAGCGCAATAAACAACGCTGCTGGAGCTGCCCACTCAGCATCGACGTATAGAAGAACCGAATAGGCGGCAATGATGCCAATGCTTGCGGCTAGTTGCTTTATTGACATGACTCGCATCCCTCCTCGCTCAGCCCGCACGCCTTCACACCGTTCAGGAAGTCATCCGGGTCAGTCACGTCGGCCTTGGCTTCGTTGGCTGCTTCGACAATGCGCTGTACGGGGTGATCAAGCGCGTCGTGGGTTGGGGTGTCTACCAATATTCCGTAGAGGCTCATGGTCATCCTTCGTTTGCGGGCTGGATCTGGCTAACCATCCCCTGGAACGCCGCCCGCGTCATAAGGGTTGGCTGGCCGTCCTCGTCGCTAAAGTAGCGCAGTGATACGGAGTGCTCGTTGTACCGAAGCAAGCGGGCATACTCTCCACTGGGCATCTGCAATACCTGGCCGGTGCGGAACGGCATAGCCTCCAGTACGTGATGTGTGCCGTTCATTCGCATGGGACAGTCCAAAAAGAAAAAGCCCCGCATGTGCGAGGCTGTGAATGGGTGACGGTTTGCGCTGGAGTTGCTCAACAGCGGGGAGAGCCGTCGTCCCCAGTGCCAGGCTAGCCGCTACGTCTGTGTAGGTGTCGGCGGCAATCGGCTGGCGATTCTGGCTGTCTAGGCAGGGATCGAACCTGCGACCGGGTGATTAACAGTCACCTGCTACTACCAACTGAGCTACTAGACAATGGTGGATCTATCCGGGATCGAACCGGAAACCTCCCGCTTGCAGGGCGGGCGCTCTCCCAATTGAGCTATAGACCCGTACAACTGGTGCCGCGTGTCGGAATCGAACCAACGACCCCTTGGTTACAAGGCAAGTGCTCTTCCAGCTGAGCTAACGCGGCAAAAGAAAAAGCCCCACGGGTTAGCGTGAGGCTTTTGGATTGTTGGCATTAAAACCACTTTTGGCGTGCCCCCTGGTTCCCCGTTATTCCCCGGCAGTGGGAACTCCGCGAGACCTATTGGTTTCGGCTTCGTTAGAGCCTCATCAGTCGCTGATGCCGGGACAGATGCTAGCTGCACAGGGGCACATTGCTAGCCCACGACAGGAATGGTTTACATGCCAACACTACAAGGCCAACCTATCGACAAATCGAATCAATCAGCCTTGAACGTAGTTATTGCAGACTACATGTTTAGTATCGAATACTCCGCACTTGATGTCAAGCGGCAACTTTCACATTTTCGTCGATCAGGGTGATAAGACGTGGATAAAGTGCTGCGATCCCCTCGCGCCGCCACCGTTCCACAATGTCATATACCTTGCGAACGTGGCGCGTTGCCGAATCTGCGCTTACATCGAAAGCGTCGATATATTCCCCATGGCTTCCTTCTTTGCGCGCCCACATGGACAGGATGAAATAGGCCTGCGCCTTGTTGATGTTGGCCCGGCCAACTTCCATCACCACGAACGAGGCCAAGTCCTGCGCTACCAGGCGGTGCATTTCTGCGTCGCAGCCGTATTTCAATCGAAGGACAAGGCCTTGGTGGGCTGGAAGCTCCATGATCCACTTCACCACCCATGCCGCGTTGACGTGGTGCTCGCCGATGGTCAGCTTGCTGCCGGTTGCCGGTACGTTCTCGCCATAGGTGGCGATCTTCAAGCCGTTGCGCTCCAACGTCTCAAAACATTTACGGATTGCTTCTTCTTCATTCACGTACATCGCCCATGCCCCTTTGTCTTACAGTTCGCCGCGCATCAGCGGGAGAAAATCACTCAGCTTCAAAACGACTCGCCATTCTTCGCCGTTTTGCCGGAATGCCACGACAGGAACCTCGCCCGCCCCTGCCGCTTCCTCTACCTGCTCACACCATTTCATTACCTCCAGCCGCTCACGGCGCTTCACCTCAAACCGGAATTTCCCAACTTGGGCGTCGTCTCCAGAGTCGCGGGCCTGCCCAAGTTTGCGCTTTATCTCCATCCCAAGTTCTGCCGACAGCAGCTTGCAGAACTCTCGCTCTCCAGCTGCTCCCTTGTTCCTTGCCATGCGGCCGGTCATGCCGCCTTTCTCCGCAAGTAGGACAGAAACTCAATGCCGCGCTCGATGCTGGCAAACGGGAATGTCTCGCCGGTTGATGGGTCGTGCACCACCATGGCGGCATCGTGCGGGGTGTTGATTCGGAAGCCGCGCTCCAGGGCGTAGTGATCAACCTTCTTGTACGCGCCCAGCTGCATCAGGGTGACGACCTTATCCCCGCCTAGCACCGGCTTGGTAATCTGCTGGATGGCTGAACTGTGGATGTGTCCGCCCCACATCACATCCTCACCCTGCCATTGCTGCAAGGCCCATTTCAGGACGCCGTGACCACTGTTGTAGACCGACGAGCCAGGGAAGGTGTGGCGGATCAGGTGAATGAAGGACGCTCCGGACACTTTCAGGCGGACGCGGACCTGCGATTGTCCGTATATGCCTGATTTGTTCAGCTGGCGCATAGCGTAGGACAGTGGGTCTGCGCCGCTTCGCGTACTCCAGTCGTCGTGGTTGCCGGATGACACGCCGACCAGTTTTGGCGCAAGGATGGTCAGCCAGTGTTCTTGCAGCCGGTATGCTTCATTTACTGTCACGACATGCTCGTTGCGGGCATGGTGCAGCGGACGCACAGCATGGAAGTTGTCCAGGATATCGCCAACACAGATTGCATAGACGCCCTCAGTGTCTCGTATCAGCTCGGCATGGGTCATGGCACGGCGCAGATCCGTGCCTGGATTGTCCAGGTGCGGGTCAGGCAGGCCGACGATGGCAAACGGGCCGTCGATGTTGATTTTCACATCCACCAGCGACGCCGCCTTTGCTGCTGCCAACTGCCGGTCGCTGTGCTCCATGGCCAGCCGCACCACTTCTTCAATCGGCCGGTCGCCACTTACCGGCTCTGCAATCTCTACGTCGCCCTTGAGAGATTCGATGTATGCCGCCTTGCGATCTACTAGCGGTATGCCAGCATTACGCATGCGGTCTGCCCGACGAATCACCGCCCGGTAATTCATGCCCAACTCTTGCGCGATCATGCGCAAGCCTTTGCGGGTATTGTTGTACGCCGCAATAAACCGCTCGTCTGTCACCTTTTGCACGCTAACGCCCTTTCGCGTGGTTCTCACATATCTCGCGGAAAGCAGCCGCCTCGCCGCCTCCCACCGCCAAAAACGCCCCTTCCGGAGAGAAGGCCCGGTATCGCCAGCCTTCCCCATGCGCCTCTGCTGTTATCCTGTAGCCCCGCCAGGCCCAGGCGTCAGAGGCGACTTTTTGCCATTCCATTACCGGTAAAATTCCCAGCGGAATATCCCATACCATGTGCCGACATCGTTTCTAAGTTCTGATGCAGGGCTAAACATCCCCTCCAGGAAGTCGCGCCACACGTCCCGCGGAAGCAGATGCCACTTTGCTTTCCTCCATGTGCCTTTTTTGATTACGCAGACAACGAGGAAAGCATTCATGCTGATCGCGTAGGCAAGAGGCCATATCACAAGCATCCAAAGGAACATCAGCATCAAGAAAACAAGGACGACCGCCCCAACAAATGCGCAGACCACGATTGCCGTGTTCATTTCCATCCTTTCGAGTAGAAGATGGCCCCGGCAGCCTGCATCAGCGCCACAGCAACGGTCGTTGCCAGAAAGTGAGTCAGCTCAAATGGCTGTGGCTGCGGCACGGACCAGTCCAAAATCATGCCTGCCGGAATGGATACAGCCAGATAGGCCAAGGTTTGCTTCCAAGTCATTCCTGCGATCATTTCCACTCCTTCTTTTCACAACGCTTGCAGCGGTCCGCGCCTTCAGCCTGAATCAGCCCGACTGCATGGTTTTCTCTGGCAATCAGGCCGCAAGCAGAGCGCGTGCTGCCGTCGTCAAGTCGTTTCCAGTGGTGTGCAAGACCATGTCGCCCGATGAATGGCATAAGTGCCCACGCGATTCTCTGGCCATCGGGGATGCGGCCTATCCATATGCCGTGCTTCACGCCGCCACCTTTACCAGTCCCTTGTTGATCAGAATGCGCAAGGTGCGGACCATCGCCCTACGCATATAAAAGTCCTTCTCCCCCGGCTGCCACGCATGAGGCGCACGGCCATCAATCACGTCATGACACGCTGCACACCCATATGCGGCACTCAGGTCATCGGCCTTGCGGCTGATGCCGTGTGACTCGTCAGGCAAATGGCACAGCACGGTCGTATCGGTGCGGCCATTGCACACGCCGACGATCTGGAAGGTGCAGGCCTCGCCCTTGGCGCTGTCGCGGATGGCCGACGATTCGATGCGGCTGGATGTGCGCTTGCCAGTCCCGGCAGTAGAGCCAGGCAGCGGCACCGTCTTGGGGCTGCGGGTGGTTTTGCTTTCCATTTCGCCCCCTTACGCAATGTGAATCGATGGCACGAACAACAGAGCCAAGAACAGGAACCAGCCCCAGCCCTTCTTCTCCTTCACAGCCAGGTAGATGGAAGCCGCCAGGCAGCTGAGGCAGGGCAAGATGCCAATCACAATGGCGAATAGGTCTTTCATGCCGCCTTCCCTCCCAACATGCGCTGGTCTGCGCTGAAACGGACGCCACGCTCAGTACCAAAGGCGTGGATCAGCTCAATCAGCTCGTTCATCTGCTTCACGGTGAACTTGCTCGTGCGCTGGCCCAGGATCACAAAGCCGTTGCCCTCGATGTTCGGTACGACCTTGGATTTCACCAGGCCTGCAGACAGCAGATCCTTCCACTCATCCGGCGACAGCTTGATGCCGTGCCAGTCGGTCTGCTCGGACAGCTCGTGCAAGCGTACCCACATCAGCGCATTGGCCTCGGCGCTGCGCTTGCTCATCTTTTTGATGACCACTTGCACCGCTTCTTGCTCACCATCGACCAGGGCCTTGACGGCTTCCCATACTTTGAGCATTTCGGTGCGGAGACTGGCGGAATTAGGGATTGCGTAGGTGTTGGTCATCTCAGCCCCTTTCCCAATCAGGCGCAGGTTTTTTGCGCTTTTGATTTTTCCCCTTAATCACGGCAAGAAACGGCGATTTTATTGAGCGGGGATGCTTGGCATTTGCGTATTCACTAACAGCGGAAATGGCTTCGATATGGCTGTTGGTATCAACGTCAATTACGCGCAGATTTCTCCCTTGGCGATAGCAGACGATCATGCAGCGATACCTCCTTTGCGCTGTTTGGCCGGCCTTTCTTCAGCCATGGAGTGCATGCGGTGGATTTCACCCATGTCTGCATCACGCATGCGGCTGTACTGGCCTTGAAATGTCAGGTAGTCAGTGCCTGGCTCGCCCATGCGTTGCTTGCCGGTAATGACCTCAACCACGCCTTTGAATGGGCTGCTGGAGTCGTAATACTCCTCGCGGTAGAGAAACTGGATGATGTCGGCTTCTTGCTCAATGTCGCCAGACTCTCGCAGGTCAGACATCATCGGGCGCTTGTTAGGACGCTCCTCCACCTTGCGGGACAGTTGAGACAGGGCCAGAACCGGAACCTGCAGATCCTTGGCCATGTTTTTTAGGCCAGAAGCTATCAGGCGGATTTCGTTGGTTCGATTCTCGGCGCCACGGGCTGTCATCTTTTGCAGGTAGTCGATGACAATCATGGAGATGCCGTGCTTGCGCTGGATTGCCTTGGCTTTTGCCTTTACCTGCGCCGGGGATAGTGCCGAACGGAAGTCGCAGAAAATGCGCGACTCGGTGGCCTTCTTCACAGCCAGCGGCAAGCGATAGTCGAAATCCTCGCCAGTCAGCTCGCCGGACTGCAGGACATTCAGCGGGATGCTGCCGTAGTTGGCCTGTTGGCGAAGGCCAAGCTGCAGCTTGCTCATCTCCAGGGAAATGAACAGCACAGGGCCGCGATGCTCTGCAACGTACTCCGCCACGTTCAGGGCGTAGACGGTCTTCCCCATGGCAGGGCGCCCGGCAACAATAATCAAGTCGCCAGGCTTCAGGCCAAGCAGGCGCTTGTCCACATCAGTGAATCCGGTAGGAATGCCACCAATGCTGCCCTTGTTTTCAAACCGATCAGTCACAAAGGCCAAGGCCTCTTTGCACAGATCGGCGCCAGTCGAAAGATCGTCCTCGCCACACTCCGGCTGGATCTGCTCGATGGCTTTCAAGGTAGAGTCAATCAGGTCGTCAACGTCTTCAGCCTCAGTCGCTTCGTTGACCAGCTGCTCCCCTGCACTGATCAGTCGGCGCCGCACTGCGCGGTCTGCAACAATCCTGGCGTAGCGCATGATGTTGGCGGCGCTGGGGGTGTTCTGCGCCATGTCGGCCAAGTAGCTCAGTCCGCCGATCAGGTCATGTTCGCGGCGCCGCTCCAGCATGTCGTAAACGGTGACAAAGTCGATCTTCTCTTTCGCGGCGGCAAGGGACTCAATGGCGCCAAAGATCACACGGTGCGACGGGTCGTAAAAGTCTGCAGCAGTTAGCAGTTCGGAAACATCGTCAAACTTGGCCGGGTCAATCATCAGACCGCCAAGGACAGATTGCTCGCTGTCGGTAGAGTGCAGCTTGATCATTGCGCCACCTCCACGCCGTGGCGCATGGCAGTCATGCGGCCTACCGTCGTCAGGAAATACTCACCTGTGCCGGAGTTAAGACCCCACAGCTTGTACCAGCCATCACGAACAGCGTTGCGGAAGGCAGCGCGCCAGTCTTTGTACCGCTTCGACTTGCGGTCGCCATTTACGTGACGGTCTTTAAATTCAGCCCAGCACAGGTGGACATACTCAATCGGCAGGCCGGTCTTTTCGCAATCGTCAAAGATGGGATCGTCTTCAGGGATCGCTTGCTCACCTGCAGATCGCACATCAGCAAGCCATGTCTTCATGGTTGTCGATTTGCGCGAGCTGGACGGACTCGCAGAGTCGTCCTGAGAATCTAATTTAGATGGAACGTTAGATGGATCGTTATATGGGTTCGGCTCTATAGCGTCGAACGGGGGTTCGGCGCCATGGGAATCGAACGGGGGTTCGTCAGAGCCGAACGGGGGTTCGGTAGCGTCGAACAGGTCTTCAGGTTCGCCGGAGTCGTAAACGACACGGTAAAGATTGGTCGTTGAACTACCGTCGCGACGGTTCTGAGTGCGCTTTTCCAGGTATCCCCACTCCACCAGATCGCTGATTACTTCGGACGTGCGGGAACGGGACAAAGGCTTGTCGCTGGCGCCAGCCAGGGTACCGATCAGGCGAAGGGATGCAAACGTCCAGCCGTTCTTGTCGGTGTGCTTGCCAACAGCCATCAGTACGCGCAAATGCGTCATGCTGGTCATGCGGGAGTCGCCAAGGGTACGGGCTGGAACTACACACAGGTGACTCATGCAGCCTCCTTGCCGAAGAAGGCTTCATCAAATGCGCGGATAGCTTGCTCATACGCATTTACGTCTGCCGGGTAGGCATGAGCGCGTTGCATCTCGCACAGAATGCGTTTTGCGGAGTTGTAGCGATGATCTGCAGTCGGAAGATTTGCAACCGAACACAGGTCAATAATCTTGTTGATCAAGCGGACTTTCTGTTCCATAATCATCTCCGAATCTTGTGAATAAGCCCCGCGAGTCCCTGCCAGGACGTTGACCGGGGCTTTTTTCTTGCCTGCCAGTTATGGCCGCAGGCTGCGCCCTACTCCTTGTCGGCGTGCTGCTGGAGCACTTCTGAAGCCAGGTCAGAGCCAGCTACGCGCAGGAATGCAGACACAGACCGGTCCTGCATCTCTGCCGCCTCTTTCACTACGACGTACTGTTCAGGCGTCAGGTAAACCTTCACCTCAATGTTTTTTGCCATTTGCATAATCCTTTCGGCTGACTGTCGGCCGACAAAGGGCCGATATCGTTGACCCTTACAAATCAGGGCCATATCATTAAGTTGTGAGCAACGCCTAGCTCATGTCCCTCAAGTCTCCCGGCCTCGCCCGCCGGGGACTTTCTAAACAAAATCCTTACTTCCCTTCTTTTAAAACCTCACGAAATTCATGTGGAATTGCATCAGTCTCAAAAGGGTAAATATCTGGCCTCAGCTCATGAGGCGTTACCTGATAACCGAGAGCAGCACTAACCTTCAGCACGTTGTCTGCCTCGATACGTTTCTCGCGAAGCTTCCAGGCCCTGACTGTCGGTTGGGAAAGACCTACCAACTTCGCAAGTCTGGTCGGATTGCCCGCAAGACTAATAGCTTTGTCTATTGGTTCCATCGCCTGATTATAGCTATGGTTTTTCATCTCAACAACTTAATTGATTTTACTTGCCATAGCTACGGCTATACCTTTGCCAAAAAGCAACAGGAACTGCCAAATGGATGATTTGAAAGATTTGAGTTTTGGAGAAAAGGTGCGCGCCCTGCGCCTGAGCCGCGGCCTTACTCAGTTGCAGTTGGCCGAACTTTCCGGCATCTCACAGAACGCAATTGTGAAAATTGAAAAAGGCGGCGATACCGCCCAGGTGGTAGAGCTTGCCAAAGCCTTGGATGTAAGCCCGGCATTCCTCAAACTTGGCGATGGCGATGCCATCAGCTACCAAGCCAGTTTGCGTCCTATTGCGCTGTGGGATAGAGAGGATGAACTAGACGCAGATCAGTACGTGTTCATTCCTGCGCTTGAGATAAAGCTTTCTGCCGGCCCAGGCAATCAGATTTGGCACATCGACGAGAAGGGCCAGCGCCAGGCATTCACACGCAAGTGGGCTGAACGAGTCGGAGTAGATCCGAATTGTGCCGCTACTATGGTGATCGACGGTGACAGCATGGAACCTCGCTATCTTGATGGCGACAGCGTGGTTGTTGACTACTGTCAACGGAACACTATTGTTGACGGCAAGGTGTACGCCATTAGCATCGACGGTGAAGTATTCATCAAGCGCTTGTTCAAGGAGCTATCAGGAGCAGTGCGCATAGTCAGTGACAACCCGGATAAGAGTCGACACCCTGACAAGCACGTGCCGCCAGAGTACATGGACAAGCTGCAAATTATAGGCCGCGTCGTCGCGCTGGCCGGCGCAGCCGTTTAATAAGTTAGTGGCCCGCTTCGGCGGGTCTTGTTGTTTCAAGTGATTGATATGACGATGAAGTTAATTAACATGAAAGCATTTGCATTTTTGGTATCGGCAGCGATGCTGGCCGGGTGCGGCGGAAAGCAAGAAGATCCAGGCGCTAAGGCAACTGAACAGCCCACCGCAAGCAGTGCAGACCCAGTAGAGCCACAAGCAAGCGAGCCGCTAAGTGACGCTGACCGTGTAGCGAATGCAGATACAAGGCCAGCAATCGAAGTGCCAATGACGAAACAAGAGCGCACCTTTGTCAGCCCGCCAGTGGACTTCAATAGTGATGCCGCCGCAGCGTTCTATCGGATGGTGAAAAGCGATCCTGATGTAAAGCGCGTACGAATGCCGCCGATACCTGGAATGGAAGATTCAAGTGCGGAAGAGAGGAAGGGATTTGTCGATGACTTCAAGACTGCAGTGTTCTTCTCTAAATCGATCCGCCTTGCTGATGGGTCAACACTGTACGACCTGATCACTCACTGCAGCACTGGTTGGCACGATTCGGCCACGGCTGCCCAGGTGGCCGATTCCAATACAAATCACCCGTATGTGTATCTGCAGTACTTCATGAAGTTCAAGCCCGCGGAGGAAGGGTTTGACACTGAGCCACAGGCACTGTTTGAGCGCTACGGCTCGCGCATCGTAGCCAAGAGCGGGTTTGCTGGGTCATTGCTCACCGATCCGGACTTCATGCGGCACAGCGGCCTGCGCTGCCGGGGTCAAGGGTGATTTTGATACAAACGAATCGAGACAATAATGAATGAGTATCCTGGCACTGGGACAATTGTCATTTGTGACTTTGATTTTCTAAAAGCGCCCGAGATGGTAAAAAGAAGACCGGCAATCGTGGTGTCCCCTAGGCTTCGACAGAGAGACAACCTTTGCCTGATTGTACCATGCAGCACAACAGAACCGCGCCGGATCATGCCTTATCATTACTTATTGCGTATGGATGACCCATTGCCTCACCCCTACGACTCAGGCGAGCACTGGGTAAAGTGCGACATGCTGTATACCGTAGCCACCAGCAGACTAAATTTTCCATTCATTGGAAAAGATGCAAACGGGAAAAGGATATACGACATTCGCCAGTTAAACGCAGGGCAGATGAGAGGAGTTAAAGCCGCAATTCTTCACGGCATGGGCATGTCGGAATTGACGGAGTGGTTGGTGTAGCCTAAACTTGACTTGTCCCGCTCTGCTGTACAGCATCGGAATCAAAGTCCTAGTAATAGGCCTCTACGCCAGTGAGATTGCAATCCAGCGTAGCGACTACACCCCGCCCCGGCGGGGTTTTGCTTTTCTTGCGTTGTTCAAGCAACAAGAACACACTAGACCCCGGCCGCATCCTCCCTTCGGATAGAAACCAACGGCCAGCAGAAGCCCGCATCGTGCGGGCTTTTGTCTTTCATCCGTTCTGCGCCGCACAAAACCCAATCGTCATGTCAATACGTATTTTCAACATCGAACCGGGTAAATTGCATTCTTTTTGTAACGTAAACTTGCCAAAATTTTAACGTTCGTCCATACATTCTTTAAGTGAAATTACTTAGAGAAACTGCTGTGAACGAATTTGCCACCAACCTGCAAACCCTGCTTGCCAGTAGGGGTAAGTCAGCCAAAGACCTGGCCGACTACTGCGGCGTTAGCCGCCAGACTGCACATAGGTGGATCAACGGCACAATCTTGCCGAACGACAAGCACTTGCAAGAAATTGCATCCTTCCTTGTCGTGCCGATTGGCCACCTTTCAAACGAAGGGCAAGCGCGCATTCGCACCCAGGCCATCAGTGAGCTTGGCGTCATCTCCCAGCGACTAACTGATAAGCAGCTTTGCATCCTGCTCAAAATCGCCCAGGAGTTTGACCATATCAATCCTGACACGCTTTAACGTGACACTTTGTGCCACGCACCATTACGTGCGATTACTGATGCCCGGCATGCGTTGCGGACCTAATCTATCCGAACAACATAAATGACTAAGGGATAGAAATGGCAGAAGAAATTTCCGGGGCCAGCAAGGCCGGCACCATCCACTCCGATCCATCCACTCTCTCTGACTTGGAAATACTGCTGCGGAATGTAGCTTTATTTGAAAACAGAGTCGGCTCGATGTTCACCAGGCTCAAGCAAGACATCCTTGCTCTGCAATCTGCATCTAAGGATAGGCAGTAGCAATGCACCAACCAAGCCGCTTATGCGGCTTTTTTGTTGCCCTTGCGCATCACTTAGGTTTTACCAAGAGACCATGAAAACAACTTTTTTACAGACAAATACAACTTTAGTGTTGACGATGAAAATAGCTTTGGCTATATTTACTCCAACACGACGCGACACAGCAACACAGCGTCACCGCTCATTAACAGATTACAAAACGCACGACTTACGGTGCGCGAGGGAGCTGCAAAGCGACCAACTCGAAAAACTAGAGCACCAGTCAGACAGGTACTTCTACTGGATGGCGTAACCGGAATTACAGAGTGACAAACCTCCCTCATTGAAAGGAATGAAGCTCTCCCTTTGCTCGGAACGTTGTTAGCTGACTGGATAACACAGTAAGTACAGCCGCAAGTTAGTTGCGGAGGATTTTGCAGCACTGGCGACCACGGCCAGGCAGTTGAACTGGTGGAGTTGGCGAGGCGAGTGACCCAGCCAAGGATGGCGCTGCGGCGCATGGGGTACTGACCGGTTGGCGACCGGGTAACGCATCAGCAGCCTTTCACACGACGCGACATTGAATTGCAATCAGCCGGGAGCAGTAAGCCCAACCGGCCACGGACGCTGTAACCGTGATTACCGCCATTTGCTCGGCAAATAGAGCAAGCCCGGATTGCCTCTCTGGTGAATGAGGACGCAGCTCACGGCGAATACTGAGCGGTATCTGGCAGATGTATTGCCGAGAAAACCGTATGCCAACTAACGGGGTGCTCGCTATGAGTGACGCGAGCTGTTTGGCCTTGGCAACAGGGCCATCACATGAGCCAGTCGCAGCTGGTTGATGTGTTTAACGAGGAGGTGGGTATGTCCAATCCAGATGCAAAAGAAAAAGCATTTCACACCTGGCTAAAGCAGGTTGATTCCTTGCTTGGCCGTGCGCTTGAAATGGACGAATTGCGCGGAATTGCTTGGGATATGTTTGCAGATGGCTGCACTCCAGAAAGTGCAGCATACGAGATCTGCAACGGCTGAGCACCAAGGCGAGCGGCGACTTAACTGCTGATCAGACCGCGCTGGCGTCTTTAAAGGCCAGCACCAATACGCAGGGTGATTCCCAATGTGACAACGCTGGATAGCCGGGGACCAGCCACCCGCCGTATTGGTGAGGACCGAGCCTTGGGCCGCTTCGGCGGCCATCTTTTTCACCAACTTTCTGCGTGTCTCTCCTCAGCAGACCCTTTGCCCGCCACCCGGTGGGCTTTTTTTATTCCATGGAGGTGCTATGACCTATCCGCAATTGTCCCGCGCTGGCGGCTGTTACAGCGCCTTCCGCGAACCGGCAGTAATCCGCCGTCGCAACCTGATCCTGTCACTGTTTGTGACAGCAATTCTTATCGGCAACGCCGTGTGGAGGTGATATGCGTAGGCTGATCAACTGGATATACGGGCTGCTGATCGTGACCTTGTTCTTTGTCTGCATCGCCCTGGTGCAGCTGCTGGAGATGATTCCATGAGCCACGCCCAACACTTTATCGAGACCGCCACGACGCTGGAGGTGCTGAACGAGGTAAGCGACGACCCGTTCGTCAACGGGACGCTTGCTCACTGCCTCGACCTGCTGTTGGCCGGTGATGCTGTAACCGGTAAGCGCGTCTGGCGTCAGCTGGTGGAGCAGGGCGCAGCTGCACGTTCCAGCAAGGAGAATGCATCGTGATAACCGACACCCAGATGTTCGATTTCATCGCCAGGGTGAACGCGGCATTCGACGGCATCCAGCCGCGCCCGTACATCACCCTGCGCATGCACGCTACTGCAAATGAGCGCCGCGTTTTTGCCGAACTGAATAACGCCATGGGCAGCCAGTCCGAGCCATGGATTAGCTTGAAGGACTTTACTGACGAGGAGGCTGACAAGCTGGGCCAGCGCCTTGTCACGATGCTGGCCAACCGGATACAGCAAGAGCAAGCCCGCGTAAGGGTGGAGCGAGCCAATTACGCCAAGCGTCGCGGAGATAGTCGCGGCGGAAACTGGTGGGGTACTGGCCGCCTTGGTGCAGAGAAGGAGGATGCAGCATGAACCGAGACGACCTGCGCCGCGCTTGGCGCGAGCTGTGCGAACGCTGGGGGCCGATAACCTGCGGCGACATGCCAGCCACACGACTACAGCGCGCCCTGATCGACAGGGTGACACCAACCAAGACGCCAGCCGACAAGCTGGCGTTGCCGTTTTAGGAGCAGGATATGAGAACCAGCGAATCTATTACCAAGATTGCGCCAGCCCTGTTGAAGGCGCAGCAGGCCATCACCTTTGCGGCCAAGACCGCACAGAACCCGCACTTGAAAAACAAGTATGCAGACCTTCCGGCAGTAATCGACGCGGTCAAGGCTGCGCTGAACGATGCCGGGATTGTGTTCATCCAGACCCCCGGCGAGTCCAGCAATGAAAAGCTGCTCGTCCTTACCACGCGCCTGTTGCATGAGTCTGGTGAGTGGATTGAGGACAACGCTACTGTTCCGCTGCCCAAAGCCGACCCGCAAGGATATGGCTCCGCAATGACCTATGCGCGCCGATACTCTCTAGCGGCCATCTGCGGCCTGTATCAGGATGACGACGACGGCAACGCGGCAAGCATTGGCGGCAGCAAGCCAGCCAACGACAGCCGCCGCGATACCAAGCAATCACCGCTGAAAAAGGCCCTGCACGATTGCGGCGCGACTGAGCAATGGTTGATCACCATGGCTGAAAAGGCAGGCTGGAAGGGCGCGACGGTGGCGGCAATCGAGGCCGATAAAGACTGGAACGCGTGGGCCATGGAAAACATTGAGCAACGGAAGGTGGCATGATGGCAGCCGAAGACATTAAAGACCTGGTAGTAATCGAAAAGGCCTCCGTTCAGGAGGTTTTTCTACATCGCCCCACACTGGACGGCATCCTTGAGCAAATCCGCGCCAAGGCTTTAAGCATTGTTCCTGACCTGTCTACTGCAACCGGTCGCAAGAACATTGCCAGCGTGGCCTACAACGTCGCCAAAGCCAAGACCTACATGGACGACTTGGCGAAGGAGCGCGTTGCCGAGTTGAAAGATTTGCCGAAGCAAATCGACGAGTCCCGCCGCTACATGCGCGATTTCCTTGATTCCCTCAAAGATGAAGTTCGCCAGCCGCTGACCGAATGGGAGGAAGAGCAAGCCCGGCTTGAAGCTGAGCGCAAGGCAGCTGAGGAAGCTGCTGCGCTGGCCGCAAAGATAGAAGCTGACCACGAACTGGCCTTGCTGATGGACCGCGAATGGGAGCGTGAACGCGAAGAACAGCGTCAAACAGCCATCCGCGCCCAGCAGGAGCGCGAGGCGGAGATTGCCCGGCAAGCAGCCGAACAGGCCCGTATCGAAGCGGAACAGCGCGCAGAAGCGGAACGCAAGGCCGCCGCACAGCGCGAGATTGACGCCCGACTTGCAGCAGAACGTGCCGAGCAGGAACGCCTTGCCGCAGAACAGCGCGCACGTGACGCCGAAGCCCGCGCCATCCGCGAGAAGGAAGAAGCTGAGGAGCGCGCCCGTCAGGCAGCAATCAAGGCCGAGGAAGATGCCAGACTCGCCGCAGAGCGCGCAGCAGCAGCCGAACGTCAGCGTCAAGAGAATGAGCGACTTGCCGCAGAGGCCGAGCAGCGCCGCCGCGAAGCCGATAAAGAACACCGAGCCGCAATCAACCGAGAAGCGTTGGCCGACATACAGAAGCTGGGCATACCCGAGGATCTGGCTAAAGGGATCATTGCCGCTATTGCCCGCGGCCTAGTTCGCCACATAACCATCAACTACTGAGAGACACCATGAACAGCATCACTTTTGACGGACGACTGGCCGCAGACGCCGAGCTTCGCTACACCCCGAGCGGCGAACCGGTGCTGAGCTTCCGCGTGGCCAGCGACATCGGCTTTGGCGAGCGCAAGACCACCAACTGGTTCCAAGTTCAGCTATGGGGCAAGCGCGGCGAGTCGCTCCAGACGCACCTCAAGAAGGGCCAGCAAGTCACCGTGTACGGCCAGCTTACCCTGCGCGAATGGCAGAACAAGGAAGGCCAGAAACAACTGTCGCCGGATGTGCGCGTGAACGAACTGAGCCTACAAGGCGGCAAGCGTGAAGGCGGCTCGTCCATGGACGACAACTACGCCTACGGCGAACCGGCTGCCCAGTCCCGCCCGGCCGCCGCACCGGCCGCGCCGCGTCGCATGGAAGCCAAACCGGCACCGAAGCTGGATGACATGGATTCAGATATCCCCTTCTAGGAAGGAGCGGAAATGCAGCACGATCTTAAGTCGTGCAAGAAATGCGGCGAGGCCAAACCCCTCGCCCTTTTTTATGCTAACGACAACTCATGCAAGGAATGCAGGAAAGCGATGGTTCGAGCAGCACGGGCTAGAAACATTGAGCATTACCGAGAGTTTGACCGCCAGCGAGCAAGCCGTCCGGATAGAGTGGCCGCAAGGGAAGCCTATTCAAAGACTGATGCGTTCAAGCAGTCTCACGCAAAGGCGGTACGGAAATATCGCGAGAGGCTGCCTGACATGTTTACGGCAAGAACGGCCGTCGGAAACGCACTGCGCGATGGAAAGCTAGAAAAACTCCCCTGCTGGGTATGTGGAGCTGCTAATAGCGAAGCGCACCACCCCGACTACTCAGCCCCGCTAGCTGTTACCTGGCTATGCGACAAGCACCATAAGGAAACACACAAAATGGCAAACGAACTTCGGCGTAAAGCCGCAGCCCCGCTTGGCCTGCAATCGCGCTTCAGCGTACTGGTGATGTGAGGAGATGAGCATGACCCCATCCCCGCTTGACCTTGCAAGGGAGAAAGCGCGGGCGTTGCGTGAGTCTGGCGTGCAAATCGTCAGGCTAGACCCAATCGAAAAGGCCCGCACCAACCCGCAGTCTAAAGCACTCGCCATTCGCGCCAAGTGCTGGGAGTGCGTAGGCGCTGGCCACGATGCAAACCCGCGCCAAGAAATCCGGGACTGCTCAGTAACGCACTGCCCGCTTCACCCTGTTCGGCCTTGGCAAAGCAAACCCGAGGACGACGAAGCTGATGCGTAGACGCACCCCCACCCGCAACGCACGTAAGTGGAGCTGGTTTAGCATCCACGCCAAGGCCCGCACTAAGCGGGCCTTTTTACGAGGAAAGCAAGATGAAAAGTAGTCTTGCATTGGCGGCAGCACTTGCCATTGCAGGGAAAGCCGACAATTGCTTCCCTGCATTTGCGCCATACGGACATGGATACAGCGGGATCAGCTGGGCAGGCAATCAACAGTCCCGCCCGCAGTCTGGAGTCGCACAGCGACGAGCCAAAGCCAAGGCAGTACGGAAAGCCAAACAAACCCAGCGCAGGAAGTCGCGCAAGTAACCCTTCCCCCTAGACACGACCATCCCGCCTCCTCCGCTCGCCCGAGCACCCGCCTACTCTGGCACCGCCGAACGTCCCACTCTACCGGGTGGTCGTGTCTCACCTATTTGGAGTTGATATGCAACGTAGAACGATATCAGCCAGCGAAATGCCACGCCTGCAGTCCACGCCCCTGCATGTACTGCTGGGCATGATCAAGATGGAAGACGTGTACGTCCCGGTGAAAGAAGCGGCAAAGAGCGGTGACTTCCCGCTCAGTCGACTTGAACTGGTCACTGCGCGCCTTGATCTGGTGCCCGACGTGTTCACATCCAGCGACATCCAGCGCACCGCGCACATCTGCAGGTCTGCGGCCAACTACATCATCAGGTCGGCATCGGAATACGGCCTGTGCCGTATAAAAAAGCGTGACCAAGCACATGGACACACGTATGAGAAGGTGAAGCCATGAAGAAGCACTGCAAACGGAAAAAGTGGGGTATGCCAGAGTGCCAGCTTGCATACCAGGCTGCGCGGTTTGCCACGATTGACAACCTGATGACCCAAATCGACTCCGGCAGCCTGACGGTAGATGTGATTGACGGTGTTGAGCATGTCACCTACTACGACCTATTCGCCCAGCGCGACTGCAAGCTGGTACCGGCCTTGCTGGACTGGATCGCATTCATGGGTGAAATGTGCCGCCGTAAGATGCAGCCGCCGCATACCTACTTCCATAGCAAAGTGGCCTCGCACCTTGCCAATGCCCAATTGCTCACGCCAGACCTGATTAACGGCATGCGCGCCGAGATCGAAAAACACAAGGCCATTTACAGAACGACAACCAAGGACTTGCGTGCCGAGGTAGCGACCTGCATCGGCATCAAGAAAGAGTACGGCCTTGTCGGGAGTCTTGCATGAACTACGAAACCAAACAGGTAGCCATGCAGCTATCAGACAACGTAGTACGCCACGGCACTCTGTATCCGTGGGTGACTAACCAACGCGGCGAGATGTGGGTGGAGTGGACGCCCATGTACGACGGGCTAAGCAGTGGCGCATTTGTGGAGGTGGCAGCGTGAAATCCCTGATTTTTCTGATTGAAGGCGGCAAAGCGCTTGAACTGATCAAGGCGCACATTGCGCAAAAAAAGGTTGTCGTTGCTGCCAGAAAAGCGATGGCTGATGAACTTGGCATTTCAGAGGGCGTGACTGATGTAATTGATGGCCGTCTCTTGGCCGTGGCCTTTTCGGGGCAGCGGCACCCTGATTTCAAAGCACCTGACCGAAAAGGCATGAGCTACCCGAAAAAGCGCAGCGAATGGGAAAAGCGATTTGCCGAAGCGCCTGCATGCAAAGACCCGGTGACGGTAATTGGCGAAGAACTTGGGGTGCCGACATCAATCAGCTACACCAATGCCGGCGGATTTGGTGGCTGGTCATCAATAGGCAATCCGCTTCGGGAATGCGGTTTTCTCTACCTTTCCGAAAACGGACCTTACGCAATGTGGATACCTGATATTCCAAGCGCAGTATCCAGCCATGAAGCTGATGGATACCAGGTGAAAGAACCTGCCAAGTCGTTTATCCCCGAGTTTGAAGGATGCCGCCGTATTGAAAATGAGGAGTGGGACATTATGGTTGCCCGTCACAAGCTGGCGAAGAAGATGTCTGCATCATGACCCACCTCTACTACATAGACCCCCTACCAGACTACACCGAGGCCCACACGATGGGCCTCAACTTTTTGGGAGAGTGAGATGAGCAACGAACAATGCTGCCTCTGCGGAGCAGTGGGGCATGACTCGAAGGATTGCAAAATGTACTCGGTGAAAGTGAAAGGAATTCACGCGGTAAAAGGGCATGCCGTTCCCGTCGAATACGCTGCCGGATGGGATGCTGCGCTTGACGCTGTGCAAGCCGCCCGCGCCCAGCCTGCCAATATCCAAGACGGATATTCTTGGGCTTTGGATTTGCCCGGCAAGCCAAGCATTGATGGCCTGCATGCGATTGTATCCGAGCAGCCTGCTGACGCATCGGAACCTGCTGGTGCCAAGGTCTACGCAATCGACACCATCCGTACCCGCGCAGATCACCTGGCAAAATGTGCATGGCAGCTGCTCAATGCCTGCATCAGTATCAAGATTGCCCGCAATCGGTACGATGATCGCAAAACTGCGACCGCCGCAATGGAATTGAACGCGCAGGAGGAGGTGTTTGCCGAGTACACGCACGCCGTGCGCATGGCGATATACGAATACCACAAGCGCGTGCAGCGCGAGATTGATCTGCGTTTCAGGCAGCCCGCCCAGCCTGCCGGTGAGGCGGTGGCGTGTGCGGCTGCACTGGAGGATTGTGACTGGTCAGGCGTGCCAATTGGCAACAAGGCAGTGATTGCGAAGGCCATCAGTCTGCTGCGCACCGCCCCGCCCGCGCAGCTTGCACCAGTGGCCGGTGAGGCGGTGGCGCACCCGCTTGATAACGATGATGCCGCAATCCGCCTTGCCATTGAAATTGGCGCTTACGATTGTATCCATTCACCCAATGGGAAGCCGGAGCTGCGCACATGGTCTGGCGATAATTCAGCGCAGGCAAGGCAAATGACGCGCCTCGCTATAGTTAAAGCGGCAGTTGCAGACGGGAAGTACACCGCCCCGCCCGCGCAGGTGCAGGATGCTGAATGGATTGCAAAGCTGCGCCATGAGCTATTGTTTGCGCCGATGAAATCAAATTTCACCATGACGCGGGATGAATTGATTCAACTGCTTGGTGGAGTTTCTGCACTCGCCGCCGCCCCGCAGCCTACGCAACAGCCCGCGCAGGTGCCGGATGGGTGGTGCGCCACGATTGACCCCGAGTGCTTTAGCGCGCAAGACCGAAAAATGACAGTTGTTTCTGGCTATATGGCTGGGCAGGCATACAACGAAATTTGCAAATTGCTGGTCGGCAATTGGCCTGATGCGAGATTGCAAGAAAATGCGCCATTCGCGCACAAGTTCTTTATGGAACTGTTTGGTGCCGCCGCCCCGCAGCCGAAGGGAGGGGAGTGATGCGAGACGTATGCCCGTTTTGTCATCGCGACCCATATGAGTACGTGGATGTTGGCGTAGGCATGGTTCCGGTTGCCGTTACTTGCTGCGATCTAGGATGCGCCTTGCTCGACTGGCGCAATAAGCCAGCCCAACGGTTTGCCCGCAAGCTGTTGAATCTTCGCCGCAGCTATTCCCCGCGCAAGAAGGCCCGCTACCGTCGTCTGATGATGCAGATGGATTACTGAAAGGAAACCCGCCATGACTGACCAACAACTGATCGCCCAGCTGCTGGGGGCGCTTAAATTGGCAGAACCTGTAATGGACGCCCATGCAGGACCTTCACGCCTTGCGGATTTTAAATCAGCCATCGCCGCAGCTGAGGCGCGGGAGGGATGCAGCTGCGGCCACGATAGCGATTGCGGAATGCATAACTCAGAAACACCTTGCGCGTGCAATTGCACTGTCAGAAAAGGATTTGAGCGTCGATTCGATCTGTTTAATCTGGATAGGATAATTGATTCAGAAGGTGACGATGTATATGCAGACGATCTTACGCAAGGTGCGTGGCTGGGATGGAACGCCCTGCTCGCCAAGGGGGGTGTATGACCACACGTAAATTGGTATCGCCGGTCATCATCAGGCCGAAGCATGGCGCGTTTAAGGGCGTGCCGCTGGTGGCGATCAAAAATGACAATTCCGGAAGTTGTAATCGTTGTGTTTTTATGGGACTTCTAAGTTGCGTTAGATGGCCATGCAATTCTTTCCACTACGAACACGCGGAGGTGAGGGATGAATAAGCAGCAACTCGACACAATTCGTGGCCAGCTAAACAGCAATGCGTATTACCGTCCATCTACCGTCAAAGCCTTGCTTGACTATATCGACGCCGAACGCGAAGCCAGGATTAAAGCTCAGAAGGAAACTGAGCAACTACGCGAGGACTTGACCAAGCGGGCGCAGCAAGCGCAGAAGGATGCTTATCAGCGCGGGCTGGCCGACAGCGGGATGTCGCTCAAATTGGTAGCTGACATCCGCTTTGCCCTTGGCGACGACGGCAAGCGCATGCAGGGAGAGCTGGTGGAGTATTGCAAGGAGCTGCGCCGGGATGCGGAGCGGTTGCGATTCTGTCAGCGCGACCCAGAAAAGGGCGATTTCGCAGTGTGTAAATGGGATTGGGACGAACTGTCTTGGATGCCGACTAACACAGACGCCATCGACGCAGCGATGCAAACACAGGCCCCAGACGGAGACCAGCATGGACGCTGACACACTCAAGAAGCTGGCCAAGCTGCTGATGACCGCCAAGGCTGACATCAACCGGGCGAACACAGAAGCAAACAAGCACACCGGAAACGTAGCCTCGCACATAGCCAGCAACACATCCAGCGCATGGATAGCAGTTACCGACGCTCTGCACATCGTTGAGAAGGAAAGACGGGCGCAGAAGCAACCAACCACACAGGCCCCAGACGGGGCCTGATTCATTTGGAGGGGATGATGACTACATGGCACGTGTACATGGAAATCGCAGCCGCCGAACGCAGCAGTGACCATGAGCTGGAATCCATGTTTCAGGGCAGCGCGCACCAGATCCGCGCCAGCCTCGCAATCATGAAGGCACAGGGTATGGAGGTAATCCCATGCGAGGGATGCGATAACCGAGATAAGACGGGCCGATGCCAAGGCCATGAAGAAGACACCACAGCCGCCGACAAGGCGGCTTAGTTTTGGAGGGTAGAAGATGGATGAAGAATTGACAGAATCGATTAAATCCCTGGTACAGGCATTATCTAAGCCAAAACTGGCGATTCCAATTGACAAGCAAATATGGGACACGGAAGCGTGCTCGCAATATTTGCTTGTCAACGCGCAACACTTTAGTACGAGAATTGCTTGCAGACCAGATTTCCCAGCCTGCATTGATATATCAACTGGCGGAAAAAGAAATCCACGATGGAAAGCCGTGGAAGTGATGCGGTGGGTTGATAGTAGGCAGGAACGAAAACGTGCTTAATCTAGCAAGTGGACGTATTCGCTCATCTTTGGCGCATAGTAAGTGTTTTGCAATATACGCAAATCACGATGCCCGCTGATTTTTGCAAGAGTCATTACGTCCACTTTCTTTGATAACCTTGTTAAAGCTTCACGTCTTGAATCGTGGAAATGCAAATCTTCAATTAAAGCTCTTGCCTTTGCCTTTCTAAACATGGCATCTAATGTTGCTGCTTTAATTGCAAAGACATATTCACTCCCTTCTGTTGCCTTCATAACTTGTTCGAAAATGCGCAAAGCCTCTTTAGACAGTGGAACATCGCGAGCGTGGCCATTCTTTGTTTTGGGAAGATGAATAATCCGATCTGATAAATGCGCATGCTCAAGCGTTATATTGCATATTTCTCCAGCGCGCATTCCAGTTTCAATGGCAAAAAGCCATGCCGCTCCAACGCGAGCCATCATGGTATCTGGCGGAGAATTATAGTCATACCCTGTGGCAAGCAATAAACGCTCCGTTTCATCATCAGTTGGGCGTCTATTTCTTGCTGCAGGGGCTGATGGCTTTTTAACCGAAAGCATCGGGTTATGAGAAAGCCAACGCCATTCTTTTACTGCCACGCTGCAAGCATTTTGCAATATTGCCCACTCGCGAATAACAGATAACTCTGAAACATCTTTTAGGCGATCATCGCGCCAGGCTGCGACAGTTTCAGTGTTGAAGTTTGACAGCTTAGTGTCGCAGAGTGATGTGTACTCACGAATGAACAGAGCAATTCGCAGTTGCTCCCAGCGCCCACCGCGCTTTGACGGCGATACTTCCTCGGCGTATCGTTTCAGCAACTCACCAAATGTTCTATTGGGAGCCAGTCCAGCCCGGCCAGACGAAAGGTCGTTTTCGATGGCAGTTGCCCATGCCTGAGCTTCTGCTTTCGTTCTGAACGTTGCAGTCTTGTTGATCCCGCCTTTGCGGACCCTAGCCTGCCACCCTGCTTTGCGTTTTTCGTAAGTAGCCATCTGCGACAATCCATGCGACAAATCTGCGTCACATGGTACAAGATAACTGTCGATAATTGTCGCTTATTGTGATTTTGGCGCAGGCCAGAAATGGCCTTGAAAGTCTTGCTGGATATGCATTTGCAGCCAATTGTGGGCAAATGCAAAAATCATCTGTGGTGCGAGCGGAGAGACTCGAAC